>JBAUOG010000949.1:0-13697 GCA_049579625.1 Bryobacteraceae bacterium | reverse complement strand
TGTTCTGCGATATTGTCCAAGGGATGGCCTGCCCCAACATGTTCGATCCAGAAGGCTGTTCAGGGAAGTACGACATGACATACCCTCCACGGATTGCCGTCTTCCCGTCGCCCGTTGGATCCCAAGCGAAGCCGATGTGGGGCCCCAGATCGTTCCACCGCGTTTGCACGCCCGCTGTGTTCGAAGTTCCATTGACGCCGGCATAGACGAGCGTAAGGTTCGTCAGGTCGAAATTCGTGAGCCGGTTTCGCTCTTCAGTGTAAGGGGTGAAAAGATCCCAGCGTACGCCGAGATTCAGCGTGAGACGCGGGGTGATTTTCCAATCGTCCTGAATGAACGCGGCGCTCTCGTAAACCGTGAGGTAATACGGCGTCTGAAGGTATCCGCGCGACCCCCCGGGATTCGTGCCGTTGGCCAGCAAGCCCAGGAGTAGTTCAGCGTATCCATTTCCACCGGCTGAGGTAAGTGGGTTGCTGGTCAAATTGTTTTGAAAATTAAGCGAGCTTCGGGTGGTGGTATTCGTGAACGGCGAGACCTGATCTTCGACGATTCGATAACCAAACTTGAAGCTGTGGCTGCTTCTCGTCCAGGACACATCATCCTCCAACTGATAGGAAGTCTGGCGAGGGTTGGCGGGCAGGAATGCTGGGCCATCATTTAGGGATGTGTAGCCGCTGAGGCCAGCGATGCCGCCGAGATTGACGGTGGGTAAGCCCGAGGAGAATCTGCTGATGTTGATGCCCTCGATGCCGAGTGACGCGGCTGCGTTATGACCGTAGTCCGATTGCAGGGTAAGAGGATTGGTGCGAGCAAAGCCCGCGATGAACTGATTCACCAGGGTTGGTGAGAAGACGTGCGTTTCATTGAAGGCTGCGCCTTGTGCGATCAGAGTGGTGTTCTGGCCTCCCGCCACAAACGGTCCCAGATCGAAAGGTAAGCCCGGCGGCGTGGGGATGCAGCATCCGCCCTGCCCTTTGGTATCAAAAAGCAGGAACTGTTCATAGCTGTATCGGAAGTACATGGAGTCCTTATCGGAGTGCTTGTAGTCCAGGCGCATATTCCCGCCGTTGTCGTTGAGGTCCCGATTTAGGACTGATAGGTAGTTGTTTTGGAATCCCGGTTGATTAGGAACGGGGTACAAGCTGGCAACATTCGCACCCACGGTATTGATCATGCTGGAGGGAATCATGTTCCCCCCGAACGGGGTGCGAACTGTTTTCCCGTTCACGACCTGGGTTGAGTACGGATTGTAAATAATGTCGTTGAGCGCCAGAAGATCGCTGAAATCACCCGTGTGCTCCTGAGCGGTTGGAACCGTGTTGACGAACGTCTGACCTTTCAATTCGCGCGTGCCGTAGTAGTCGCCAAAGATGAAGAGCTTGTTCTTTAAGATGGGAGCTCCCGCGGAGGCGCCGAACTGATTCCGGTTGTAAGGAGTCTGGTGCTGCTTCCCGACGGCGTTGAAATAGTTGCGCGCATCCAGATCGCTGTTGCGAAGGAACCAGAAGATGCTGCCATGGAGCTCGTTGCTGCCTGAGCGGGTCTGGGTGGTTACGATGCCGGCGCCGCGCCCGAATTCCGCCGAATAGGTTCCGGTCAATGCCTTGAACTCCTGGACCGATTCCACTGACGGCTGCACCATGACGGTGTTGAAGGTGTATTCGTTGTCCATGATGCCGTCCACCAGCCAAGCGTTTGCGTTGGCTTGACTGCCGAGCGCATTGAAGTCGGAGGCGGCGCGGGGATTGAACGTGCTTGCTCCGGAGAGATTCTCACCGGATTGGCCGGACGTTACGCCAGGAATCAGGTACACCAGCGTGGCGAAGTTGCGGCCATTTAGGGGTAACTCCTGTACCGCGTGAGTGGAGATGACCTCGCCGAGTTCGGCGCTCTCCGAACGCACTTGCGCAGCCGTAGCGCTGACCTCAACCGTCTCGCTCACTTGTCCAACCTGTAACTTGAAGTCTAGCCGGGCATGCTGATCGACTTCCAGGACCGTCGTGGAGGTTTCGGTTTTGAAGCCGGAGTTCGCCACGGATACACGATACGAGCCGGGTGTTAGAAAGGGAACTGTGTAGTTTCCACTCTCGTCGGTCGCGACGTCCTGCGAAATGCCTTTGTTGAGTTCGGTAACGGTGACGCGAGCGCCAGCGATTCCGGACCCACTGGGATCCGTGACTGTGCCGAGGATTGTGCCGGTGGTTACCTGCGCGACGGCGTTGCCCAAAGCTGCCGCAAGAATCACTACCAAAATGCCAAAACGGAGTGTCACTTGGCGCCCCTCTCTTCAACGTGAAAGCCAAAAAGCTGAGGGGAGTATATTCCAAGGATTTCTAACAGCGTACTAGCAAATGTCCGATGTTCAAAAGAGACTTGTTGGCCACCGTACACTTTCCGATGGAGGGGCTCCATCGGAGAATGATTATGGAGACGGTCACGACGCGCGGACCTAAATTAGGCCGCCACGCGCCGCAATCAATACGCGGAGGAGCTAAGAAGAAACTTAGACGTTGCCGAAGTTAGGCAGCGTTGGACAGCAACTCTTCGAAGATCTCTTCGTTGCCGTCTTCTTTATTCCGATCGGCTTGCTCCTGGCATGCGATACAGAACGCCGCCCACGGTACAGCGGCGATCCGCTTGGGGCTGATGTCTTCCTCGCAATGCAGGCAGGTGCCAAATGAACCGTCTTTAATGCGACGAAGAGCCAAGCGGACGCTCCGAAGCAGGTTCGATTCACGGTCGAGATTCCGTATAGCAAGCTCGCGCTCAGAGGCGTGTTGGACTTCGTCCAGAGCATCGGCGCTCTTCTCGATGGTGATCGCGTCGCGGTTGCTGACAATCCGTTCCAGTTCGTCCCGCTTCGCCTCCAGGATCTTTCTGAATTTTTCTGTCTCTGCCTTCGTCATTGTTTTTCTCCTCAATAATCGGCAACAATTTCAACTTCTTTAATCTGGCATCCTACGCAAAAATTGTAGGTAGCACAGTTTTGCGTCTGGCCCTTAAGACGCAACGTACGGTGAAAAGGTTCACCCCCGGCACCGGCACTTCGCACTCCTTAACACTGAAACGTCCAGGCACACCTGTCGGCGCAGGCTTCTGAAGCGGCACTCTAACCAGCTGCTCGCACAACGAGGGTTGCCTTGCGAAAGAGATGCTACCGTCGGTACCTTCGCGGGCTTCACCGGCCGGGCGGCCTACGTGGAACCCGTTCGGAACATCCCGGGCTTCCGATGAGCCCGCAGATGACTGACGTTTCTGCGCCAGATAGCTTCGCGATCTGGACCCCAAGATCATAACACACTCCGCCAGCAATTCAAGCGCCATTGCCAAGGAAGCACATGGAATCCACGTGCTATTCCCGGTTCCTGCTGTGTTTACGGGCGTCGCAACGCCCGTAAAACCATCGGTTTCGCGGCACTGAACCACAATGCCTCGCTTTCCTGCTGCGTCCTGTGACGGAATACCGTCATTCGCCGAGGGATTCGTCGAAATCTCGATCTGCGTCATTTGACCCTAGGGATAAGAAAGTCATGCTGGGAACTGCAAAATTCGCAGAGGAAGAAGACCAGCACGGCCGCACAGCAATCCGCTGAACTTACGTAGCAGGCAGCGTCGGTTTTTCTCAGCGGATTTGCGGAGGAGCTTGAAACAGACGAGGCGGTGCATACCGCCTTTCGTTCCGGCGGAAGCGGTTATCAGTCCGCGCGGACGGCGTCCACGAGGCAACTAAAGAAGATTGGGCCGCCGCCGATATCTGTTAGACGATCGGAGATCAACACGTTGATGCCTAATCCCCCGGCTGAACTCTTATTCCATCGCCCGCTCGGGACGCGGACCACGCCCGGTTTCACGGAGTCGGAGACTCGCGCCAGCACGTGGAACGCGCCGCGGTCGTTGAATAAGCGCACCTGATCGCCGTCCTGAATGCCGCGAGGGAGGGCATCCGTGGCGTTGATTTCGACAAAGCCTGTCTGCCGGACGACGCTTTCGCGATGACCGAAGGTGGAGTTCATGCTGTCATCGTTCTTCGCCGGAACCAGTTCGAGGGGGAAACGCCGCCGCAATCCGGCATCGCCGAAACGCGATTCGAGCGGTGGTGTGTAGGCAAGACTCTCAGCGCCGAATTCGAACTTCTTGGAAGGCGTCTGGAAGGAACCTTCGGCGAACGGCCGGAAGGGAGTGTTCTCGTCCGAGACAGTAAGCCGGACTGAGCGTTCCATTTCCAGGCGTTCCAACGTGATGCCGCGCAGATGAGGAGAGCGCGAATCGAGCAGTTGGCGGATCATGTCGTCTTCCGTGTCGTCGAAGCAAGCATCGTCGAAACCTAGCCGTTTGGCTAGGAGGCGGAAGATCTCGACGTTTGGCTTGGTCTCGCCCGGTGGAGGTAAGGCAGGCCGCGCCAGTTGAAGGTAGTAGTGACCATAGGCCAGGTACAAATCCGTGTGTTCCAGGAAGGTGGTCACCGGCAAGACGATGTCGGCGTAGTCGGCAGTGTCGGTGGCGAACTGCTCCAAGACGACGGTAAAGAGGTTACTGCGCTTCAGGCCCTTTACGACCGAGCCCTGATTTGGAGCGATCGCGGCCGGATTCGAGTTGTAAACCACCAAAGCCTGAACGGCGGGATCCCTGCGCTCCAACAGCTCGCGCCCCAGCTCCGACATATTAATGAGCCGGGCGACGCGTCCCAACGCGGACTTCATTTGCAGATCGGGCCGTTCCAGGGAATCGCGATTGAAGTGGAATGCGCCCGACGTTGTCAGCTGCAGCCCACCGCCGACTTCCCGCCAGGATCCGGTCAATACCGGCAGCGCCGAGATGGCCCTCACGGCGCTTCCGCCGCGATCCGTTCTTTGCACACCGTAGTTCAGCCGGATGATGGCCGGGCTAGTGGTGGCGTAGTCGCGGGCCAACTCCTCAATTTCGGCCACCGTTAGGCCGGTCAGAGCGGACACACGGCCGGGCGGATAGACGGCAGCCAAAACGGCAAAATCGTCGAAGCCGTGAGTATGCGCCTGAACATACTCGGAATCCTGCCAGCCTTCACGGAGGATGATGTGTGCCAAACCTAACGCCAGAGCAAGATCCGATCCGGGGTTGATAGCAAGATGGCGATCGGCGGCGCGCCCGGTTCGATTCTTGACCGGGTCGATCACAATCAACCGTGCGCCGCGGCGGCGTGCTTCCACAATGAAAGGCCAGAGATGGACGTTGGTGCCGAGGATGTTTGCGCCCCAGGCGATGATGAGCTTCGATTGGGCGAATTGCTCGGGTTCGGTTCCAAACTTAGCGCCTTGACTGAGCATGAGCGCCGCGCCGCCCGTGGAGGAACAGATGGTGCGGTCAAGCCTCGAAGCGCCGAGCCGGTGGAAGAACCGGCGGTCCATGCCGGACCCGTTCAGAAGTCCCATGGTGCCGGCGTAGCTGTAGGGCAGAATGGATTCCGGGCCAAACTCCTGGGCGATGGCAGCCAGCCGGCCGGCGACCTCGTCCAGTGCGTCATCCCAGGAGACGCGTTCGAAGCGACCTTCGCCTTTGGCGCCGACCCGCCGGAGCGGATGCAGGAGGCGGTCCGGATGATAAACGCGCTCCATATACTGCGCGACCTTGCCGCACAGGAAGCCGCGTGTGATGGGATGCGTCGGGTCACCCCGCAGCTTCGAGCCTTTTCCGTGTTCGTCGACGTTGACGAGCAAGGCGCACGTGTCCGGGCAGTCTAGGGCGCAGACGGAGTGTCGAACGGAGTGCATGTTTCATTCTAAGTAAGTTGCGGGGAGGGAGCGGGAGGCAACCCCGGGTTCCGCTCCCCTGAACCGTCGTGGCTCGGTAGGTTTCGCGGATTCGGGCAACCGAGCGCGTCAACGGTCGCGGCACGGTAGGCAAATCCAACGGCGGAGTACTTACGCTCGTTTCTTCCGCGACTCCAGCCACAGGAAGTAGCCGATGAGGGTCTTGCCATCCTCGATCTTGCCCCCCAGGACCAGATCCCTGAGCTCCCTTCTTGTGAACCAGCGGCATTCGATTCGTTCGTCGTCCATCGGCTGTTGCTCGCCTGCTGTTAGATCGGTCGCCAGGAAGAGATTCATCTTCTCGCCCACGTACCCGGGGCTGGGCCAGTAGGAAGCCAGCTTTCTCCAGGTCTTGGCTCGGTAGCCGGTCTCTTCCCGAAGCTCCCGTTTCGCCGTCGCGAGTGGCTTCTCTCCAGGATCCAGGCGTCCTGCCGGTAGTTCCCAAAGCGATTTTTCCGCGGGTAAGCGGAATTGCCGGACCAGCAGCACACGGTCCTTCTCATCCACTGCCATCATGACTGCCGAGCCGGGATGCCGGACAATGTACCGCTTGATTTCAAATCCGTCCGGATCAACGGCATGTTCTTCGGCAATTGTGAATAATCGGTTCTTGAGAACTTCCTGGGAGGAGATGATCTTCATACCTTTACGGTAGCGAACGGGTTCAGCTCATTTCTCAGGCGGGCGCAGGCGCGGGCGGGGAGATTATTCCTGCGTGAGCGGCCGTTCCATCAGTGCCAGGAGAGCGTGGCGAAGATCCTTCCCTTCGTACAGAATCCTGTACATTTCCTCGGTAATCGGGAGCTTCACACCGCACTTTTCCGCCAGATCGCGGGCAGCCCGACAGGTGGTGACGCCCTCCGCTACCATCCGTGTCGACGAGATGATGGTTTCGAGCGACTCACCCCGCCCCAAGCGCAGGCCAAGCGTCCGGTTTCTCGAAAGATCTCCGGTGGTGGTGAGGACCAAGTCCCCCAGGCCCGCCAGGCCTGCCAAGGTTCGGGCTTCTCCGCCCAGGGCCACGGCGAGGCGCGTGATCTCAGCTAGCCCGCGGGTGACCAGCGCGGCCCTGGTGTTACTCCCCAATCCGAGGCCTTCGCAAATGCCGGCGCCGATCGCAATTACGTTCTTCAGCGCCCCCCCTATTTCGACGCCGGTGACATCCTGGCTTGTGTAAGCCCGGAGCGAGCGCCCTGAAAAGGCCCGCTGCACATGAGCAGCCACGGCTGGGGTCTCTGACGCCACCACCACGGCGGCGGGCTCACCGGCAGCCACCTCACGAGCAAACGTCGGGCCGGAGAGAACCGCGACATTGGCAGCAATGCGCACGCTGAGGACCTCTCCGATCACCTGAGACATCCGGAGGAAGGTTCCCTCTTCGATCCCTTTGGTGGCGCTGACGAAAATCGTCTCCGGCCGGCTGTGCGGTAATATCTGAAACGCCAGTTCGCGGATATGGGTCGATGGCGTCACCAGCAGCACTATGGCGGCGCCGCGAAGTGCCTCGGCCAGATCGGCCCCCACCCGCACGTTTTCGGGGAATCGAAACCCCGGAAGATAAAGTTGGTTCTGGCGCTCCGTTTGCAGCTTCTCAGCCTGTTCCTGACGCCGTGCCCAGAGCCGCACGGTGTCAAAGCGCGGCGCCAGCACAATGGCCAGCGCCGTTCCCCAGCTTCCTGCGCCGAGAATGGTTAATTGGCTCAGAGGTGGCTGGCTCATCTCGACCTAGTCCGAAGCCGCAGTGGCGAGAACCGAAGATGCGCTGGATTTACAGGCAACCGCTCCGTAACCGTCGCGGCTCGGTAGGTTTTTGCGAAGGTTGGCGCTGACTGAACGATGTCGGTACTGACGCTCACTCAACGGCCTCCGCCTTTGAAGGAGAACACGTTTTCCTTGCCCTGCCTCAGCCGCACGATATTCGCCTTGTGCCGGTAGACGATGAACAGCCCGGCGATAATCGCTGCCACGAGAATCGGGCGGTCCGGATGAAGAATGAGCCACACCGCCAAAGGAAACAGGAGCGCTGACAGGATCGACGCGAGCGATATGTACTTGCTGAGCGCCACCACGATGACGAAGATCCCGAGCACGGCGGCCAACGCTACGGGTGCGATGTAGAGGAATGCGCCGATAAAGCTCGCTACCGCCTTGCCGCCCTTGAAGCCGAGGAAAACTGGAAACGCATGTCCCGCCATGACTGCCAGGGCCGCGAGTGCCAGTCCCACGGACGAACCGCCGGTCAGCTTTGCTGCGATGTACACCGCGAGAAACCCTTTGGCGATATCCAGCAGCAATACAACCACGCCGGCTTTGCGCCCCGCTGTCCGATGCACGTTGGTCGCGCCAATGTTGCCGCTGCCCATCTTGCGGACGTCCTGGCCCATGGTGTAGCGCACAAATAGATAACCAAAGGGAATGGCGCCCAGAAGATAGGCCTCGGCTACGGCAAGAATCAAATTCCAATTCATGATGAATGAGTCAAACTGCCAGCGTATCGGATTGCCAAGATCGGCGTCGTCCTAAACTGCCGCGGCCACCGATTCAAAGCGGTATGAATGCAGCTTGCGATAGATGGACGCCTGGGTGCCGGGATCGCTCCGGTAGAGAGAGAAACCGTCGACCGTAAACGACCCGAGGCTGGTGGGTTCCAGCTCATCGATCTTCTCGTGCAGTCCCCTTAGCGGAACGGGACTCTTGATGCGGGCCAGTGTCAAATGGGGGTGATAGGCGCGATCTTCCTTCCGAATGCCGAGCTGGTTGAGCCTCTCCTCCGTTTCGTGGGCCAACCGGGGCAGTCCCTCTCCGCCTTCGACGCCGAGGGTCAAAGCGCGAGGCCACTTTTCGTTAGGCAGCCAGCTGAGATGTTTCAGCTCGGCCTGAAACGGCGAGCGTCGACTGAGGTCCTTCAGCGCAGTCACCAACTCGCTGAGCCGAGTCTCAGGCCATTCTCCGATGAACTTGGTGGTGATGTGAAGGTTATCGATGGGACTCCACTTAAGCAGCGCTTCCGGGCGGAGCACCGCGAGCAGGCGATCCAGCCGGAGCATTATCTCGTTGGGAAAATCGATTGCTGTGAACAGTCGCATGGGTAGGCGGCCGGGCTTCGTGCTAAGTTCTATCGTAATTTGAGAAGCACGCGAAAAGCTATGGCACCTGTAAAGGATTTACCTGCCGCTCTGGTGGATCCGTGGCCGCTGGCGCGGCTGCGCGCGGCAACCTCAGTCGTGCCGATTCGTTTCTACGAGGCGTCCGCGATCGAAGTTGCTCGCGGTTTGCTGGGCTGCGTTCTGGTTCACGGCTCGACGGCAGGCATGATTGTTGAGACCGAGGCTTACCTCGGTGGCGACGATCTCGCGGCGCACACCGCCCGCGGGCTTACGGAACGGACCAAGGTGATCTTCGGGCCTCCCGGCCGAGCCTATGTTTATTTCATTTATGGCATGCACGAGTGCCTCAACGTCGTCGCAGAGCCGCCCGGTTCGCCGGGCTGTGTCCTCATTCGCGCGGTCGCGCCGCTTGCCGGGCTTTCAGTCATGGCGGAACGCCGGCATTGGACTGGAGCTCTGCGAGGGCTGACCAGCGGACCCGGAAAGCTGACGCAGGCGCTTGGCATCACCCGGAGTCAGTACGGACATCGCCTCGACCGCGGTGATCTGACCATCCGCCGCTGGAAGACGATGCCCGAGTTCGAGATCGAGGTCACGCCCCGTGTCGGCATCTCCGAATGCGCAGATTGGCCGCTCCGCTTCGTCTGGAAGGATAACCCGTTTGTGAGCCGCCGGTGAGGAGCGTTATGGCCGCGGATGAACCGCGACTAGCCTTCGGCCGCCTTGGAGAAGGAAAACAGCCGGTAGGACAGACTGGGGAAGGTTAGCCGATATGGGCAAGCGCTTCCTCACGGTCGCGCCTCAGAAAGCTCTCTTCGGTCCTCAGCGTTGTCTTGTTTTCAGAGCAACGCAGATAAACGCGGATTCTTGATTGGAAGTCAGGACACGCCTCCGAAGCGCTGCTGCTTGCCAGCCATGTGTTGCCTATCCCCAACAGTGTTCAGTCGACGTTGGGGAGAGGCAGGCGAACTTGGAACCTGGTTTCGCCAGGGCGGGATTCGAAGCGAATGCTGCCGCGGTGGCGCTGGACGGCCCGGAAGACCATGTCCAGACCGAGGCCGGTTCCATCACCCACTTCCTTGGTGGTGAAGAACGGCTCGAAGATCCGGCTCTGGATGGCTTCCGGAATGCCGGGGCCGTCGTCCGCGATCTCGATCAGGGCCACGTCCAGCTCGCGCTGCGTGCGGATGGTCAGCGTGCCGTTGCAGTTCATGGCTTCGATTGCATTCTGAATGAGCTCGGTCCAGACCTGGTTCAGTTCGCTGCCGTTGGCCTGGATTCGCGGAAGGCTGCGATCGAACTCGCGAACCACTGTCACTCCCTGGCGCAACTGGTGAGCCAGCATCTCTAACGTGCTCTCGATGCCGGGGTGCAAATCAATCTCCTGGATGGGAGCTTGATCCATGAACGAATAGTCCTTCACCGACTGCACGAGCTGAGAGATGTGTTTGGTGCTGTCATCAATCACGCCGATAGATCGCTCGAGGCTCAAGGTGGCGGCCAGGCGGCGGATCACGGCCGGAAGCATCTCGGGCGAATAGTAGGTGGTTACGTCGTCGAGCAGCGCCACGTTGAACCCGCCGTCAACTAGGATGGGCGCATACTGCCAGGTCGTCTCGATGCCGCGCTTGGCGAGCCATTGGCCGACTACGTCCTCGAGATCACTGCGCTCGACCGTGCCGAGGGGCGGATTGTTGGCCTGGCGGAAGATGGCCTGCTGTTCGAGACCCACCAGGCAGCGGCTGTGGTCTTCCGTCAGTCCGTAGCTGGCGAGTTCGTGGTTGGCCGTACGCAGTTCCGACACCCAAGTGCGCAATTCCGCAGACGCCTGGCGGGCGGCGGCCGCCGGGTTATTCAATTCATGAGCGAGACCCGCCGAGAGTTTGCCGAGCGCCACCAGTTTTTCGTGCTGCACATCCTGATAGGTGGACCGGCGGATGCGATCGGCCATCAGCGCGACCAGGCGCGGCCCTAAGACGGGAATCCGTTCGAGCATCTCCGGAAAGTGATCTTTGTGGAGACGGGCGCCGCGGATCCTGGTGAGGGCGGTTACGTAGCCGCCGTAGTGTTTGAGCCGGGAGTAGGGAAGTAAACCCGTGACTTCGCCCGCGTGCGCCAGGAAGACCTGGCTGTCGCCGTGTGTCTGGAAACGCATCTCGCCCTCGAGCAAGACGGTGAGGTACTCGGCTGGCTCACCTTGGCGAATGACCAGGGTGCCCGCTTCATATGTTTCGTCAAGCATGTGGGAGGCCAGCCAGGAGATTTGGTCGTCGGTGAGGTCCGCGAACGTGGGGATTTCTCTTAGCGCGACATCGAGAGATTTGGAATACAGAACGGAAACGGGTGCGACGGGCATGAATGCAGTGCTCCTGGTTTGAGGGACCGAATGGCGCTTGTTTTATGGTAGCGAGCACCGGGTGAGAAGTAGTGATGACTTGCGCTTCAGACGTTGCGGAAGAATGGGGGAGCCGCGACCTGATGCGGAAGGCTCAGCAGCGTCGCACACAGGCGGCGGCCGCCGCAACGCCCGAAAAGCCGAGACGAATCTTGATTCATCTCGGCTTTTTGCGGCGGTAGTTTTTTACAGGCTCTGACGCACGCCCTTACTTCCGGGCATTTTTCAAAGCAACCGCGCGCATCGCTCTCCGCTGCGGAGCAAGCACGCGATTCTTTCCGAGCCGTGATCGTCAGCAAGCAATGCGCCGACATGTGATCGAACTTCTGAACGTGAGTACTAAAGCCGGCGCACCCGGAATCCTGCTCCCAATCAAGTGCGGTAGGCTGTCTGGGTGTGCTCGCCGCGCTGCGAGCTGTAAGAAAGGATTGGATAAAGCTTATGGCAAAAATCAGAGCAGCAATCGTCGGTACGGGGTTTATGGGAAAAGTCCATACGGAGAATCTACGTCGCCTGGGCAACGTCAAGATCTCTGTGGTGGTGGGAAGCAGCCTTCAGCGTGCGCAGGCCTTTGCGGACGCCGCTGATATTCCCCGCGCGACCGCCGATCTGAAGTCGGTGTTGGATGACAAAGAGATCGCCGCCATTCACATCTGCACGCCCAACGCGGACCACTATCCCATGTCCCTGGCTGCGCTCGAAGCCGGGAAGGCGGTGCTCTGCGAGAAGCCGATGACCATGACCTCGGAGGAAGCTCGAACCCTGGTTCGCGTGGCAAAAGAGCGGGGACTTCCGAACTGCGTGCAACACAACCTGCGCTACTATCCCGTCGTTCAGCAGATCCGGCAGATGATCCGGCGCGGCGATCTGGGTGACATCCTGATCGCCCAAGGAACCTACTCGCAGGACTGGCTGCTATACGACACCGACTGGAACTGGCGCGTTGACGCGAAGTCAAACGGAGCGCTTAGGGCGATGGGTGATATCGGGTCGCATTGGATGGACCTGGTGCAGCACCTGACGGGTCTTAATATCACGGAAGTCTGCGCGGACTTGAGCACCTTTCACAAGACCCGCAAGCGCCCCAAGGGATCAGTGGAAACGTTTTCTGGAAAGCAGGCTCAGCCGACCGACTACGAAGAGGTGCCGATCGACACCGACGATTATGGGGCGGTATTGATCCACCTGGGAGATCGCGCGCGGGGCGGATTTACGGTGAGCCAGATGTCGGCCGGTTGCAAGAACCGGTTTGCCATGGAGATTTTCGGCACGAAGGCCGGTGTCTCCTGGAATCAGGAGGCTCCCGACACGCTGTGGATCGGGAATCGAAACGAGCCCAATCAGATCATCATTAAAGATGCATCGTTGATGCATCCCGAAGCGGCGCATTTTGCCGACCTGCCCGGCGGCCACAGCGAAGGGTATGACGACTCGCATAAGCAAGTCTTCAGGCAGTTTTACGCCAGGGTCGCGGACCCATCCGTCGAGATCAATTATCCCACCTTCGAAGATGGCCTGCGCGGGATGGTGCTGCTGGAAAAAGTCGCGGAGAGTGCGGCGAAGCGGGGTTGGGTGACGGTGTAGGCGCACAAATATCGCTGCGGTTGGGTGTTCGCAATCCGTTCTCGGCGTTTCTCAGTTAGCGTCTAAAGCCTTGTAGAAGGATCGCAAAGTACCATGGTGGTATGAGGATCCGTACGCGCCGGGCAGCCAAGACTATATGAGAAACAAACCAACACTGCGATTGTGCCTTTTCGCCCTCTTCGCCCTGCCTGCCGCCTGGGGTCAACAGTACACCGCCAAGATCGTGACGGAAGGAAACACGCCGCTCCCCAAAATCCCTCTGGTGACCCCGCAAAACTCGGAACGGCTCGTGCCCTATTGCCAGATCGCGAACATCTTTGGAAATGGCACGGTCGTTTACTTCATGAACTATCGTGCTCAGGTCTATGATCCGAAAACTGCGGACATGTGCCCGGTCATCATCAGACTGGATGGATTTCGGACCACCACCGGCACCTTACATCAGGGCGGAACAATTGTGCTGAAGCGCATGGGCGATCACGAAGGCTCCACCATCTCCATGGCTTCGCTGAACGCGCCTAAGGATGCCAAGAAGGCCTATGACAAAGGCGCTGCCGCGATGTCGGAGCAAAAGTGGGCCAACGCCCAGAAAGACTTTGAAAAAGCGGTCGCCATCTACCCCGAGTACTCCCAGGCATGGAGTGACTTAGGCGAGGTTCTTAGAGAACAATCCCAGCCGGGAGAAGCCCGCGCGGCCTTCGAGCACGCCATCCAAGTCGACCCAAAGTACGTCAAAGCGTACGTGCAACTCACCAGAATGCTCGTCACGGATAAGAAGTACCAGGAAGCTCTTGAGATAACGGCCAAAGCTTTCCAGTACAATCC
>JBAUOG010000948.1:0-7034 GCA_049579625.1 Bryobacteraceae bacterium | reverse complement strand
CACTTGGTAGGTTTGATGGACTGCGCGGGTCCAGGGAAACTCGGCTGCGCGTATACGACCTCGCTTGGAGAGATCGGCTTGCAGATCCTTGTCTTGAACGAGCCGGTTCAGACCTTCGGCAATTTCGTCCGCGCTTAGCGGATCCACTAAGAGAGCGGAATTGCCGGCTATTTCGGGCAAGGCGGACCGGTTCGAAGTCAGAACGGGAACGCCGAATGCCATCGCTTCCAGAACCGGAATGCCGAATCCCTCGTCGAGCGACGGGAACGCGAAAACGGCAGCCCGTTGATACAAGGACCTCAATTGCTCCGAAGAGAGGTACCCTGTGACGTCAATCCGCTCACGGGCCGGCGATCGAGCGATGCGGTCAAGAATCTCGGCGGCACCGTAGCCCCCGGGAGGACCAGCCAGGACTAACTTCCATTCGGTGGAAACACTTTCAAATGCCTCTACGAGCCGCTGAGTGTTCTTGCGTTTCTGCAGGGCCCCCACGGTGAGGATCACTTTGTCGCGGGCGACCCGAAGATCGTCGATGGGAGGAAGGTCAGTCCCGTGGGGGATGACGCGAATGCGGGAGGGGTCGACCCCGAGCAACGCAGATACCTGGCCGGCGGTGAATTGGGAGACCGCGATGATGAGGTCGGAGTTGGCAGCGGCGCGCTTGGCTTGATCCACGAAACGGTTTCGGAACTCGGCGGTGGAGTATTCCGCTGTGAGGACGAAGAGATCGTGAAAGGTGGTGACAACGCGAGGCGAGGGGCGGCGGTCGACGCGCTGATTGAGTGCGTGGAAGAGATCGGCGCCGATGGGCATGGGCGGTTGCAGGAGGCGGGCACGAACATTCGCAGCCGACGGGCGGCTTGGCGTTCGGAAGAAGTTCTTGCGGAAGTGGCGGAAGCGAAGGCAGTGAAAGAACAGATCGCCAGGGTAGGCCTCACTGAGGCCGTCGAGGATGTGACGCGAATAGAGACCGACGCCGGTAGGATTGGGATCCTCGGCGTACGTGGCGTCTAAAGCAATTCGCACGATGACCAGTGTGGCACGGCGAAGTAGATTACTTAACGCAGAGGCAAAACGGCGAGGGCGCCGTTTGCAGGCCGGGGGCCTACCCTACTTCGACTCCGTATTCCTTGAGCTTGCGATAGAGGGTGGTGCGACCGATGCCGAGGAGAGCGGAGGCGACGGTGCGGTCTCCCTTGGTGTAACGGATGGCTTGGAGGATGGCGCGTTTCTCCACTTCGGCCAGCGGGAGAACAGAGTGAGAGCCGGGCAAGAGGGAGGACAGTTCCGAGGGAGTGTCGTGCGATTCCGCCGCCACTTGCCTTTCGAGCGAGCGGTTGACAACAAACGAAGGGAGATCGGCTCCGTTCAACCAAGGCCCGGAGTTCATCGCGATCATCTGCTGAAGGACGTGCTCGAGTTCGCGCACGTTGCCGGGCCAATCATATTCCAAAAGGGCATCCATCACTGCTTCGGTGAGGCGGTGGCCATTCCCATACGTGTTGATGAAGTGTGCGATCAGGACCGGGATATCGTCTTTGCGCTCGCGGAGTGGAGGAATGCGGAGACGCATGACATTGAGACGGTAGAAAAGGTCCTGGCGAAAACGCTGTGCCTGGACTTCGGCAGCGAGGTCGCGATTGGTGGCTGCGATGACTCGGAAGTTCGAGCTGCGCTGGCCGAGGCCGCCGACGGCGCGAAACTCCTTCTGTTGCAAGACACGAAGCAGTTTCATCTGGAGATCGGGGGGTACTTCACCGATCTCGTCAAAGAAGGCTGTGCCACCGTTGGCGGAATCCAGGAGACCCAGCTTTGCGGTGTGGGCGCCGGTGAACGCTCCTTTGGAGTAGCCGAAAAGTTCACTCTCCATAAGCGGGCCTACGATAGACGAGCAGTCGATGACGACGAACGGGCCGCGGCCCTCGACATTGTGGATGGCCCGGGCAACCAGTTCCTTCCCGGTTCCCGTCTCCCCGAGGATGAGAACCGGGAAGTGCGAGTGACCCATTCGCATGAGCAGACGATGGATCTCCTTCATACCGGCAGAGGAGCCGATCAAGCGGGCGATGGGCGAAGTGTCGAATGCGACCTGAGGTTGCACGATAGTTCCGATCTCTAGAGACAGATTTTCTAGTAAGGCAGTGCAATTGCAGGCGGAAAGTTCTCTTATCCCTTGAGCGCGGGCAAGGCTACGGCGCGACTTGCGATGCGGGAGCGGACGTCGGGGATACCGGCGTGGGGTCGAGGTGCACGACGTAGACCTCGAAGCCGAGTTCCTGTTGAAGGCGGGCAGCGAGATCCTGCGCCTCGGCAACCGATGGGGCCTTGCCAACAAGAACGCGATAGAGGGTGGGATTGCCGGCGCGAACCACGAGTTGGGAGGTTCCGTATTCATCAGCGAACTTCACGCGCAGATGTTCGGCGTTCTCATGGACCGAGTAGGCGCCGACCTGGACGGCATAAAAGTCGCCCACAACCACGGGAGCGTTCGGCGCGGTCGTGAGCTTGGCCGCAATGACATCCGTATCGGGATGAGGCGCACTGATGACTTGCAAGCGGACAGGGCCGACGCCCGGGCCCAGCAACTCAATCTGGCGGGCGGCGGCTTTGGAGAGATCGATGATGCGGCCATCGACAAAGGGCCCGCGGTCGGTGATGCGAACATCGACCGTGCGGCCATTCGACAGATTGGTGACATGCACCCAGGTATTGAAGGGCATGGTGCGGTGCGCGGCGGTCAACTTCTCCATGTCATAGATTTCGCCGTCGGCCGCCTGACGCCCGTGATAGGGAGGACCATACCAACTGGCAAGACCTTCTTCCGTTGTGCCGGGAGGCGCGGGGATGGCAGGCGCGGCATGAGCGTGCGGAGCCGGCGGAGCATGAGTGGGAGCGGTTGCAACTTTCGATTTGTGCCCGCATCCACAAAGCGCGAGCGCGATGAAGGCCGCTGGCACCGAGACCGAAGTGATTCGCGAAATATGCACCGCTGTCGACGATGGTAGCCATCTAAAGTGGTCCACGCAAGGTGGCGATGGGCGAATTTTTGGCCTAAAACATTTCGAGCGGTTGTGTTTGATCGGATTTTAGGTGGTTTGGCGAGTCACTTGCTGTGGCTCTTTGTGATTTTTTTCTTGACTTCTCTTCAGAGAGATCTTATATATGAATCACACTGCGATCTAGCTGATTGCAGATTTACGTTTAGGGAGAATCAACCGAATGAAGAACGCAACCAAGAAGGCTGTTAAGAAGGCCGCCAAAAAGGCCCCAGCCAAAAAGAAGAAGTAGACACCATTTCCCCTTGCAAGGGGATCAACCAAAAGAAACGCCCCCGCAGTTTGGGGGCGTTTTTCATTTTGCAGGGGGCTTGCGGAAGAGAACGACGTGGAACGAGTCCCCCATCCCGTAGACAAGCTGCTTCCATTGCAAACGCCAGCGGGCATCAGCCGACTGCCAGCGGCGGGCGAATTCCTCTTCACCCCAAATGGAGAGGGCCCAAGATGCAAATGATTGGCGCACAAGGAATTCAAATCCCGAGTGCAGCGCTGAATCCGCGAGTGCGGTCAGATTCACATGCGCGGTGATGTCCTGGGAGCCAGGGTCTGCGAGGACGTCTTCGACAGCCTGGTGTTTCCGATAAGACATGAGCGATCCGTAAGGAAAGCGAGGCAGTTCGCGGACTTGATAGCCGTAGTCGATAACCAGAAGAAAGCCCGACTGCAAAAAAGTTGCAATACTCGCAAGCCAATGCCCCGCCGCGAGGTTCACTTCGAAGAGTCCACCATCCGGCACTAGCTGCCCGTAAATCTCCGCGTACTCCACCAACTGTGTAGAGAGCTGGGGGCTGATGGTGAATTTGAAGCCGCCGTTCGCTGCCACGACGCGAAGCTCACACCAAGTGGGGCCGCAGCGGCGAAGCAAATGCACCGGCAAGGCATCGAAGAACTCATTGGCAAGGACAAGGCCCTGCATTTGGCTTGGTAGTTCGCCGCGAGCGAAGTCGTAGCCCTGATAGTTCCAACGGGCGAGAGCATGGGACATCTCACCGCGACCCGAACCCAGCTCACAGACCGAGAAGTCCGAGTTTGCCTCTTGTGCAAGCTGGGCGACGAAGGACTCCATCAGTTCGCCAAAGACCGGCTGCAATTGCTCGGCGGTATAAAAATCGCCTCCACGGCCGAACGGATGCGGATCTTTGCGGTAGTAGCCGGACGAGGGATCGTAGAGGGCGAGTTCCATGAAGCGCGCGAACGAAATAGGGCCAATCCGATGGATCTCACTGTTGATTCTTTCGGCGAGGTCGGAATGGCTGAGCACGCCCTCATTATCCTGGAGAACTTCCATATGATGTAGCAATGGCCATCCGTCTCGGTTATGACACGTATACGATACGAGCGCTGAATTGGAACGCCTTTCAGCATCTGGATTACGTTCAACAACAGAAGCTGGACGCGGTACAGTTCTCGTCGCTGGACAGCTTCGAGCGCCTCGAGCCGGCCTACCTGGCGAAGATAAAGGCGCGCGTCGAGGAGTTGGGGATCCGTATCGACGCCGGCATTGGATGCGTGTGCGAACTGTCGAAGAGCTGGAACCCTAAGCACGGGTCACCACGAGAGGTGCTGGAACAAGGGCTGGAGGTGGCACATGCGATTGGCGCGACGGTTATGCGCTGCTACATGGGATCGCAATTGGACCGCTACGGGGATAAGCCGCTGGAGCAACTGATGGAGGCGACCGCGAAGAACTTCAAGGCCGTTCGAGCGAAGGCGGTGGATCTTAACGTAAAGATTGCGATTGAGAACCACAAAGACATGCAATCGTGGCAGGTAAAAACGTTAATTGAAGAAGCGGGGAAGGACTACGTGGGGTCCAACCTGGATCTGGGCAACCCGTGCAATGTCATGGAGGACCCGCTGACGACGCTGGAAACGTTGGGGCCGTATGCCGCGACTACGCATATTCGCGATACGGCGGTGTACGAGGTTCCGCGAGGCGCTGCGGTTCAATTGACAGCCTTGGGTGATGGCAGCGTCAACTTCAAAAAGATCGTGAGCCGGTATGAAGAGATTTGTCCGCAAGCGTCATTTAACCTGGAAATCATCACCGGCCGGCCGCCGGAGACACTACCCTACTTAGAGACGCCGTTCTGGAAGACTTATCAGGGGATGCCGGCGCGTGACTTTGCGGCGTTCATCGCGCTAGCGAAGTCGGGGCAACCGTTCGCGGGCAGGATGGTGATTGAAGACGTGGAAGGCAAGGCGCCGAGTGGGCCGTTCAAGCCGGCATTGGAATATCAGCAGAAGTACGACCTGGAGCGAAGCCTGCAGTACGCGAAGGAAGTGTTGGGCGTAGGGATGAAACGGTAGAGGGCCGCCGTCCGTCAGGCGATATCGGGCAGAAGGAAACTCTTTGGCTGACCAAAGGCACGGGTGACTGCCTCAGCCGCGATGTATCCGCTGCGAACGGCTCCTTCCATGGTGGCCGGCCAACCGCTCCGCGTCCAATCCCCGGCGAGGAACAAGTTGGGGATGGGCGTTTCCGTGCCCGGACGCTTCGTTTTGAGGCCGGGGATGGCAGAGAATGTCGCGCGCACTTCCTTCACGACATGCGCCCGCTCGAGGCGTGCCCTCGCCGCCGCGGGGAAGAACTCGCGAAGCTCGCGAACCGCAAGGTCGATAATCTCTGCGCGCCCCATGTCGACCAGAGAACGGGAAGCGCTCACGACCAGCTGAACGTACTTGCCCTCGGACTTGTTGTAGAGCCACTGGATGGTGCGATCGAGGAGGGTGGCATGCGGCAGATCGGTGATGGGCCGATCGAACCAAAGGTGAATACCCGTAATCGGTGAGTGCTGGAACGAAGAAAGATCCAGCGTTTCTTCCGGCATGAGGGCACTGAAACGCTCGAAGGGCACAGCTGAGACGTAGGCGTCGGCCTGGATGAGTCCGTCGGCCACCTGAACGCCAGAAACCACACCCTCGTTTATGCAAAGAGACTGAACATTGACGCGGGGCCGAATCTCTACCGAAGGGTAGGCGGCCCAAACGTCCGGCGAATAGAGGTCGGCCAGGGGAACATTCGGAACACCCATTTCATATGAATCGCTACGCGCAAGGAATCCGAGCCAGAAGACCTGGAGGCCGTGGGATGCCGCCATGCGATCGAGTTCCTCGTTGATGGCGCTGAGGAGCACCTGACGCCAGAAGCGCTCCAAGGCGACGGGGCCCTGCTTCTTTTCCTGAAGCCAAGCGAGCATTGTGATCTGGTCGAGATCGGTGCGGTTCTTGTATTCTGCCTTAACGGCGAGCAAGCCACGAGCCACGTCCAGTTTGTCTCGAAGCGAAAGAAAACGAAGGCGCGCGAAGGATTCGGTGAAGTGAAGCGGCGCGGGCAGGAGACCGCGCTGCATAACGGACATTCTGCCGCCGGGCTCGATCCAAAAGAACTCCCGATAGAAGTGGATACGATTCTCGACACCCAAGCGTCCGTAGAAATCGATCAGATTGGTGCAACAGCGCAGGAGGATGTGCTGGCAGTTGTCGATTGTGATGGCGCCATCCTCCGTATTGTTCAGCGGATAGGAGGTGGCGCGGCCGCCAAGAAATGGGCGCGCTTCGAGAACGGTGGTTCGGTAGCCCGACGAACCTAATGCCAGAGCCGTGGCGAGACCCGCCAATCCACCACCCACGATGGCCACGTGGGTCGGTCGACCTAGCGGCGGATTTAAGTGCGACACGGAAACTACGACCCGACCGCGGCAGGTGAATTCGAATAGAGCGCGATCATGTTCTCCATGAGCCGCAGACCGCAGTCTCGCTCAAGAGTGAGGATGGACTCCGGATGGAACTGAACGGCCTCGATAGGGAGGTGGCGATGGCGGACGCCCATGATAACGCCGTCTTCCGATTCCGCGGTGACTTCGAGACAAGACGGGAAGGTGGCGCGGTTCGCGTAGAGGGAATGGTAACGGCCGACGCGAAACGGAGACGGTAGGTCGCGAAACACTCCTTTACCTTGGTGATGCACCAGTGAAC
>JBAUOG010000947.1:0-3599 GCA_049579625.1 Bryobacteraceae bacterium | reverse complement strand
CCCACATGCAGCAGAACGCCCCATTCGATCCAGGCCGGTTTGGCTTCGTTATTTCGCGCGAACTACTCTTCAATAAAGTACGCCTGGGAAATGCTAAGAAAATGGCTCAATTCTGCACGGGCGACGGCATCGTCGAGAAGAAACTCGTCGCTCTTCTCGCCGGCGAGCCCAAAAAGGCCGCCTAGTCACTCCCAAACGATGCAGAAAAACCTCGAATAAATCAAAGACCGGAAGACCTCCATGCGTCGTGTGTCGATCCGAACGGCGCGCAACAGGAAATTGGGTCATGCGTATATTGAAACCTACCAGCCTCCTCCTTCCTCGTCGAGACTGGACCTTTCGCCTCCTCTCTGGGAAACGGCAATTTGTGTTTGCTAATCTTGGCGCGGAATCGGGCGCAGGAAGCGCGGGGTCTGCACCACATTCCGCTTGCTATGATTCCCTTGCGGGCCCTTAGCTCAGTCGGTTAGAGCAGGGGACTCATAATCCCTTGGTCGTAGGTTCGAGTCCTACAGGGCCCACCAGCCACATCAGTGGCGCGGGCTTCAGCCAGGCCACCGGCTGAAGCCGGGTTGAAACAATCTGTGACCGGACAGACCGAGAGGAGTTACTCTGCAGAAGAGCCGGTCGCAGTCAGGACCCTATAGACATTGGAGCCGATGCCCCTCCTTCAGCATGGTTCCGGGTGGGCAGTTGAACATTGGCGAGGCCGTCATGGCGCTCCCCCAGGCCAGAATCCGCGAGCGAGCCAACCCGGGCGACCGGTTCGGAAAGGCGAGAGGAGATGCAGAAACAATTGAGTGGATTGCCGGTTGTCCGGCCGGATGTTGCCGGCATTGATCTGGGCAGTGAACGGCATTGGGTATGTGCGCCCGCGATCAACGGAGAAGGGCGCGAGGTGAATGATTTCGGCGCTACCACGGCAGAACTGATCCGCATGGCGCAGTGGCTGAAAGAGCGAGGCGTTCAGTCGGTGGCGATGGAGAGTACCGGCGTGTACTGGATCGCTCCGCATGAAATTCTGGAGGCCCAGGGGTTTGAGGTGCTGCTGGCCGATACGCGGCAGTTATCGCGCGTGCCCGGGCGCAACCAGAAGAGCGATCCCACCGACTGCGAGTGGCTGCAAAGGCTGCATAGCTGCGGTCTGGTGAAAGGCTCGTTCCGCCCTCCTGAGCAGGTGTGCATGCTGCGCACGCTGATACGGGATAAAGGCAATCTGGTGGCGGAGCGGTCCGATTGGATTCGGCGAATGCAAAAAGGCCTCGACCAGATGAATGTGCGGCTGCACCGGGCGGTTTCCGATGTGGACGGAGCCACGGGGATGGCGATTCTGCGCGCCATCGCCGCCGGCGAGCGGGACCCGCGGCAACTGGCCCGGTTGCGCGACCGCGGATGCCGGAACCGCATGACACCGGAACAGCGGGGCCAGCAATCGGCTCCCGCACTGAAGAATCAGCCCAAGATGAGAAGCATGCGGAAACGGGGCCAGGAGCCGGCACGCCAGGCGCTGTACCGAATGAGCGGTGTGGATATGACGCAAATCGATGCGGTTGGCGTCGAGACCGTGCAGATTGTGCTGAGCGAGTATGGACCCGATCTGAGCCGGTTTCCCACCGAGAAGCAGTTCATTTCGCACGCTACGCTGGCTCCCCGGGTACCGAAAAGCGGTAATAAGCCGATTCGCAAAAAAAAGCGCAACAGCGCCAGCACGCGAGTCGCGGCGGCGTTGCGCATGGCGGCCTTGTCGGTGCGCCACAGCCAAACCGCCCTCGGCGCCTATTACCGGAGCATCTCGCGCCGGATCGGAGCGGATGTAGCTGTATTTGCCACGGCGAGGAAACTGGCCAGCTTCATCTACCGGCTCCTGCGGTGGGGCCAGCCGTACCTCGATGAAGGCGCCGAAGCTTTTGAACGCCGCTATCAGGATCGCCGTATCCTCAGCCTTGCATCCAGGGCCAGACAGTTAGGCTATGCTCTCACTCCAGCCACAACCTGATCGCTCAACCGAGTGGGTCACAGGCCAGCCTGCTGAGCCGAGAGTCGTCTCGGCTTTTAGTTGGAATGAGTCTCGGTGCCGCGAAGCTGAACGCTTTCCTGGAATCGGAGTTTGTTTGCTTCCCGCTAAGCCGGGTGAAGGAGCGAAGTGGTCGACGGCAATGTCGGCAGCGGCTTAAGGAAACACGATGAAAACTGGATTAAATATCGCGGGTGTGTGCCTGATTCTTACGGGCGGAGTCTGGTTCCTGCAAGGAATCAATGTGCTGCCAGGGAGTTTTATGACCGGAGACGTGAAGTGGGCCGTCATCGGCGGAGTCTGCGTAGTCGCCGGCATCGGGTGCTTGTTGGCCGCCACCCAGCGCCGGAAACCTTGAAGCACGGCGTCACCTTTCCGAAGCGCCATGGGAAGTAGACAGTAGCGTCGTAGTGTCCGCTTGCTTTACGCGGTCCTGCGTCGGGGCGGGTCGGTCGACGAACACTGATGCCAGTGAGTTTAGACGCCGCCGAATTGGCGGTGCAGCAGTGCGGCAGCCCCGACCAGCGCCACCGTCAATCCGAAGGCGCGAACAACGCCCGACTCGTGGCGACCGCGATGAATGGTGTGATAGCCGAGGAATAGGAAGCTTCCCGCCACCAGACCCAGAACGCAACTGGTCCAGACGCTTCCAAATTGGAGCGCCCCAGCCCGGTTGGCAGCCGGCTCGATCCAGGCTCCCAGGAGCGTGCAGGATTCCACGAGCATGGCGGCGAGCGCGGCCTTCCATGCGGATGACATGCTCTTGCGGGTAATGAGCCCGATTGCCAGGCCTTCGGGGATCTTGTGGAGAGCCAGCCCCGCGGGCGCGACCCAGGAGGCCAGCGAATCGCCCACCAACAGCCGCACACTCCATCCGTCCAGGAGGCTATGGATAGCAGTAGCAAGCAGAAGCGGGCCCGCAAAGCCGTGTAGGGGTGGCTTATGGCAATCGTGATGATCGTGCGTGTGAGAGCAACTGGGGCAGATGGAAAACAGGAAGCTGTCGACGAGCCACAGCGTGCCCACGCCGGCTGCCAGCAAAAGGACTGAATAGAGCCAGCCGGCATTCTCCACCATTTCCGGGAACACCCAGAACAAGGAGGTGCCAAACAGCAGGCCGCCGCCAATGGCCACGACTTGAGGAGAAAGGTGACGCGATGTACCGAGAAACACGCCGGTCATCACGCCGGCATAGGCGAAGAGAGTGACGAGCAGCGGAAGCAGCATCGGGCGTGGATCCAGGATCCGATTACGAGTTTGGCACGGGCGCGGGACATAGAAGGGGCGAGGGAGGAGAACGGAGCCGCGCCCTCACGGTTACGCCTCGGTTTGCCTTTGCGGGCTGGGTTCGACTAATCGGTCACCTTCATTACAAAGTAAGTGAATGGCTTCCCGGTTTCAATCAATAATTGGTGCGGCACCTTCGGTGCGATGTGGATGACGTCGGCGGCGCTCAACTTCTGGCGCTGGCCGCCTTCAATCGACTCTCCTCGGATCTCGCCGGGCTTCTCAGTGTGCGGCTTCACGAGCTTTCCACCGGTGACGAGGGTCGCGTCGCCAGCGACCACCAGAAACAGGTCCGCCT
>JBAUOG010000946.1:0-2267 GCA_049579625.1 Bryobacteraceae bacterium | reverse complement strand
GTACTGCATCTTGGGACAGGCTCGCTCTGTCCACGCGGCGAATGGGCTCGATGTGACGACTAGTACGAGTCGGGTCGCCTTGGGAACAGAGGCGCCTGTCCCGGTCGGCTTCGTCGTGTATCCGCTCGCTTACGGTCACGGCTCCGAAAGCATCCGCTCGTTTACGCTCGCGGTTCTGTGTCCGAGTTTTACGGAACGGGCCGATGGGAGACGTCTACTTCACGACGATATTTACCAGCTTGTCGGCGAGGACGATGACCTTCCCGATCTGCTTGCCGTCGACGAAGGGCTTCACTTTTTCGTGCGCCAGGGCTAGTTCTCGAACCTGAGCTTCATCCGTTCCGAAGGGCAGGGATAGGTGCGCGCGCAGTTTGCCGTTCACCTGAACCACGATGTCGGCCAGGTCTTCTTTGGCGAGGTCTGGATCGAACTTGGGCCAGGGTTCGCGGAAGGCCGGTGTCTCGTGACCTAGCACAGCCCAAAGATCCTGAGCCGTATAGGGCGCGAACGGAACCAGCATGAGAGTGAACTTCTCGCAAATCTCGCCGATTGAGGCTGCTGAGAGTTTGGATTCGAGCGAATACAGTTCGTTGAGCAACTCCATCAAGGATGCGATGGAGGTATTGAAGTGCCAGCGGCTATCGAAATCGTTGGTGATCTTGCGAACGGTTTGATGCAGTTTGCGCAAGGCTTGGCGATCAGCTTCGGAGTTCTCGCCCGCCGCACCGGCCACTCGATCGGTGTTGCGCGTGACGAAGCGGAAGACGCGGCCTAGGAACCGGTACTGGCCTTCGACGCTCGACTCATTCCAATCCATGTCCTTTTCCGGCGGCGCGGCAAACAGAGTGTAGAGCCGGCACGTATCCGCGCCATACTTCTCGATCATTTCGTCGGGATCGACAACGTTGCCCTTGGACTTCGACATCGCTGAGCCGTCTTTGAGTACCATGCCCTGCGTGAAGAGGTTCTTGACGGGTTCCCGGTTCCCGATCACCCCGATGTCGCGCATGACCTTGGTCCAGAAGCGCGAATAGATTAGGTGCAGAATCGCATGAGTAACGCCACCGATGTACTGGTCGATCGGAAACCATTCGCGAATGATCGCCGAATCGAATGGGGCGCGGTCGTTGGCGGGATCGCAGTAGCGATAGAAATACCAGGACGAATCGACGAACGTGTCCATGGTGTCGCTTTCGCGCTGCGCGGGTGCGCCGCACTTCGGGCAAGGCACATTCATGAACGATTCGACGGAGCGCAGCGGCGATTCGCCTTTGCCGGTAATCTTGACGTCCAGCGGGAGCACTACCGGCAGATCGCTCTCCGGAACCGGAACGGTTCCGCACTTCGGACAATGGATCACCGGAATCGGCGTGCCCCAGTAACGCTGGCGCGAGATACCCCAATCTTTGATGCGGAACGTGATGGCCTCTTCGCCGAAGCCGTTCGCTTTTGCGTGCGCGGCCATCTTTTTGCGGGCGTCGGCGCTGGCGAGGCCGGACCATTGCCCCGAGTTCTCCACGATTCCGTAATCGGTGAAGGGTTCCTTGACGGGGACCTCGGACAGGGGCCCGTCGTCGGGGCGAATTACCGGAACGATCGGGATGCGATACGTCTGGCAGAATTCGAAGTCGCGCTCATCGTGAGCCGGCACTGCCATGATGGCGCCGGTGCCGTAGCCCATGAGTACGAAGTTACCGACCCAGATGGGGACCTTTTCGCCGGAGAACGGGTGTATGGCGTAGTGGCCTGTGAACAGCCCTTCTTTTTCCAGGTCGCCCGGATCCTTTCGAGCGGCAGCATCGACCATGGCCCTGACATGCCTGCGGCCCGTGTCGTCCGTGGTCAGCTTGTCGACCAACGGGTGGGCCGGCGCCAGAATCAGGCAGGTTGCGCCGTAGATGGTGTCGATGCGAGTAGTGAAGACGCGTATCGGTTCACCAGTTGGATCGAGATGGAAATCGACTTCCGCTCCTCCGGAGCGGCCGATCCAATTTCGCTGCATGGTGATGACCCGCTCCGGCCATCCGCCTTCCAGCGCCTTCAAGTCTTCCAGCAGTTCGTCTGCGTAGGACGTGATCTTCAGGAACCATTGCTGTAAAGCGCGCTGCTCGACCGGTGTGGTTTCGTGCCGCCAGCAGCAGCCATTGACAACCTGCTCATTCGCCAGCACCGTGCCGCATTCCGGGCACCAATTCAGGAGCGCCTGCTTGCGGTAGGCGAGGCCGCGCTCCAACATCTTCAGAAAGAACCACTGGTTCCAGCGGTAA
>JBAUOG010000945.1:0-1746 GCA_049579625.1 Bryobacteraceae bacterium | reverse complement strand
CTCGTGACTTGCCCGAATTGCGCCTGGCCGAAGTTGTTATTCGGCGGGTTGAATTGCGGCGTGTTAGAGATGTTCGTCGTCTCACACCGGAAATTCAGGCCGATTCGCTCCGTGAAGTAAAAGGTCTTGTTGACGCCCAAGTCGACGTCCTTGAACATAGGTGACGTCATACTCTGCAGTCCAGTGGTGCCATAGGTACCCACGGTCGGCGGTCCGAAGTTGGCTATGTTGAACCACTCGGTGGGGGTCCGTCCACCGGACGGTGCGTTGTCGTAGCTCGAGGACAGAACATCCGGCACGCAAAACTGCCAGACGCCGGGACCGCAATTGGCGCGAAGCGTATAAGGCTGGCCGGTATGGAAAGTCATGATCGTGTTTATCGACCAGTCCCCTAGCAGGGCCTGGGCAAACTTATTCGCGCTCCCACCATACTTCTTACCCTTGCCGTACGGAATGTCGTAGTTAGCGGCAAACGTAAAGTTCTGGCCGATGTTCCAGGAGGCGTTCGCGTAAGACGTTGCGTAGTTCGTCGCGTCCAGGGTACCTAAGCCGTTCGAGCCACTGAGGGTGGTGCCGCTGTTGGCTAAAGCATGGCCGTAGGTATATGCAGCAACGAATTGGAGGCCATTCGACATTCGCTGTTCCAGCTTCGCGACCAAGGCGTTATAGTTGCCGTAGCCGAAAGTTGCCGTTCCAGAGATACTCCCGATGTCCGGGTATGGCCGGAGGCTATTGCAGTTGATCGACGTATTAGTCGTGTAAAGATTGGGGCACGCATTGAAGTCGGGCTGCAGTAACTGGTGAGACGAATGATTCCCCTGATAACCCAATTCCAAAGACATGGAGTTGGTCAACTGTTGTTGCACGCCGAGGTTCCACTTCTGAACCATGGGGTTCCGGAAATCGTTAGCAACTTCGCGGAACTGGACGCTCGTGACCGGATACGTGGAGAAGACAGTTTGCGGGTACCCAATTGTTAGTCCGCCCGTCGCAGCGCCATTGGCAAATAATGGATTCGGTGCGAATTGATTCACGCCGGCAGGATAGTTTAGCTGTGGCGATTCGTTGAACGGAAGCGCTTCGCCGCGGCTCGGATTACCTCCCTGGTTTTCCTCTCCACCGTAGAAGATGCCATAAGCCCCACGGATTACCGTTTTGGGCCTGATGTTGTACGCGAAACCAAACCGAGGCCCGACGTCACCATAATCCCAGGGAATCAGGTATTGCCCCACACAACCGCGGCAGACCTTGACGTTCGGGAACAGCGCGGGGTAAGTGACGCCGCCTAAGGTGTAAGGCGTATTGAAGTTCGGCGGGAGCGGCGAGAATTGAGCCGCGTAGTTCGGAATGTTGAGAGTCAAGGTATTGATATCGAAGTTCGACTGGCGACCCCATTGTTCGCCGATTGGAGACCACAACTCATAGCGGACGCCAATGTTGAAAGTCAGTTTCGAAGTGGCCTTCCAATCGTCCTGGACGTAGAACGCATAGGCAACTCGGGTGGACGAAATCTCGTTGGTGGTCGAAATCTGCCCGCCGTTGATAGAGCCTAGTAGGAATGACGCCATCTCGTTGCCAGTGTCATTGTTCAGCGAACCACTGGGCCCCGTGTCAGCGCCAGTGCTGGGATAGGAGGTCTGGTTCCGGGAGTAATTCATTTCTCCGTGAGGATACGGATATTGGATGAAGGGGAACTTGATGGGCCGGAATTCGAAGCCAAACTTGATTGAATGGCTGCCTTTAGTG
>JBAUOG010000944.1:0-10593 GCA_049579625.1 Bryobacteraceae bacterium | reverse complement strand
ACCGGCTTGCTTGAGGGGGCCTACCGTAACTTCAAGCAGAAGGCGGAGCCGGAGCAGCTTCAGTCTTTTCAGAACTTCTGCGAGAAACATGCCGCCTGGCTGGAGGACTATGCCCTCTTTATCGCGTTAAAGCACTTCAACGACATCGAACATGTCTGGACGGATTGGGACGACGATACGGTATCCCGCACTCCCAAAGCGCTGACCGACTGGAAGGAGAAGCTAGCCGGATCCATCGAGTGCCAGAAGTACTTGCAGTTTGAGTTCTTTCGTCAATGGGAGGCTCTGCGCACGTATTGCCGCGACCGCGGCATCAAAGTGATGGGAGATATTCCCATCTATGTGGCTCATGACAGCGCGGACGTATGGGCCAATCCCCGGGACTTCTTCCTTGACGAACACGGGCAGCCCACTGTTGTAGCGGGCGTTCCGCCCGATTACTTCAGCGCCACCGGTCAGCTATGGGGCAACCCCATTTACCGGTGGAGAGAGATGGCCGCCCGCGGTTACTCCTGGTGGGTCGAGCGTTTCCGCGCCACGTTCCACTTGTTCGATCTGGTTCGGCTCGACCACTTTCGAGGCTTCCAGGCCTATTGGGAAGTCCCGGGTGGCGAAACCACAGCGACCAATGGCCGTTGGTCGCCAGGCCCCGGCGCCGATTTATTCCGTGTCGTACGCGCGCATTTAGGTGACCTGGAAATCGTGGCCGAAAACCTGGGGGTCATAACGCCTGAAGTGGAGGCGATCCGCAACGAGTTTGGCTTCCCCGGCATGGCTATCCTTCAGTTCGCATTCGGCAAGGATCCGCAAGCGCCCGACTTCAAGCCCCACAACTACGTTAGGGATCTGTTCGCTTATACGGGAACGCACGATAACGACTCGGTGCTCGGCTGGTGGCGCAGCGAGGGTGGCGATAGCACCCGCACCGCGGAAGACGTCGAAAAAGAGAAATCGTTCGCGCTTCGTTACTTGAATACGGATGGCGCGGAAATGCACTGGACGATGATCCGCGCACTGACCGCCTCCGTAGCGCGCGCCGCGATTGTCCCGATGCAGGACATTCTCGGTCTCGGTGCCGAATCGCGAATGAATAAACCCGGTACATTGGGCGGGAACTGGCGCTGGCGCATGCAGCCGGGAGCCTTCTCGGCGGACCTGCGTGCCCGTCTGAAAGAATGTGCTGTCACATATGACCGCGTTCCCAGGTAAACGCCGCCGCCCGCGCGTAGGGCTCGGAAAGGGGCCACATGGAAAAGCCACGTCTTAGCTACTGGCAGATCTGGAATATGAGTTTCGGCTTTCTGGGGATCCAGTTCGGCTGGGGTCTCCAGATGGCCAACATGAGCGCCATCTACGAATACCTTGGTGCAAAGGCCGACAAGATTCCCATTCTCTGGCTCGCCGCACCGCTCACCGGCCTTCTTGTGCAGCCAGTCATTGGCCATCTCAGCGATCACACCTGGAACCGGCTCGGCCGCCGCCGGCCGTACTTCTTGACGGGCGCGCTCCTCAGCTCATTTGCCCTGATCCTGATGCCGCAGTCAACCAATCTGTTGATGGCTGCCGGACTGCTCTGGATTCTCGACGCTTCCATCAACATCAGCATGGAGCCGTTCCGCGCATTCGTTGCTGACATGCTTCCCCCCGACCAGCGTACCCAGGGATTCTCCATGCAGAGCCTGTTCATCGGCATCGGTGCGGTAGTCGCGTCGGCCATGCCCTGGATACTGACGCGCACCATCGGGGAAGGCACGAATGTTGCGCACAATGCAATCCCGTACACCACCCGCGTTTCCTTCTATATGGGCTCCGTCGCATTTCTGGGATGCGTGCTTTGGACCATCTTCACAACCAAGGAGTATCCGCCTGAAGATCTGGCGGCATTCCAACGCGCCAAGGCGGAGAAGCAACCACTCTTCCAAGTCCTGAGTCACGGTGCCGCTGAGATCCTCGCCTCCGTCGGCGGGATGCCCAAGACCATGCGGCAACTCGCCGTTGTACAACTGGCCACCTGGCTCGGGCTGTTCTGTATGTGGCTGTACTTCCCGGTCGCGGTTGCGCATAATGTGTTCGGCGCCGCGGATACGCAAAGCCCCGTGTACAAACAGGGCGTAGAGTGGGCGGGCATGTGCTTCGCCATGTATTCGGCGGTGTGCTTCGTGTTCTCACCCATGCTTCCGGTACTTGCCGCCCGGATTGGACGGAAGGGTACGCACACCATCTGCCTGCTGTGCGGCGCCGCAGGACTTTTGTCCGTCGCTTTTATTCACAACTATTGGCTCCTCTTGCTCTCGATGGCCGGAGTCGGTATCGCATGGGCGAGCACGCTCTCCATGCCGTACGCCATCCTTTCCGGCTGTTTGCCTCCCAACAAGACCGGCGTTTACATGGGCATCTTCAACTTCTTCATCGTGATCCCGGAGATCGTTGCGTCCCTAGGCTTTGGCTGGGTGATGTCGAACCTCTTTGCAAACGATCGGTTGAAGGCAGTCATCGCAGGGGGCGTCTGCCTCATCATTGCCGCCCTCCTGATGCAGCGCGTTCAGGATTCAACCGTGACGGCAGGGAAAAGGGAATCGGTCCCCGCATTTACCGAACCGAAAATCGCATGATTTCTCGACTGCTGTTAATCACTTTTGCCGGCGGCATCTTCGTTAACGCGCAACCTCAGGTCAACAAGGTCGAGCCGCCCAACTGGTGGGCAGCACACTCCATCAACCCGGTCCGGCTTCTCATCAGCGGCAATCAACTGGCGGGGGCCCGGCTCTCTTCCGCCCAGGGCTTACAAATATCGAATATCAAAGTCAGCGCGAATGGGACCTATGTGTTTGCCGACGTTTCAATACCCGGGGACGCCAAACCGGGCGATTACCCTCTCGATCTGACCACATCCAGCGGAGCCGTGCGAGTTCCTTTTCGAATAGCCCAGCCTCTGCCGGCGGCGGACAACTTTCGTGGTTTCTCCACGGACGATATCGTCTACCTCTTGATGCCCGACCGATTCGCTAACGGCGATCCGACCAACGATGACCCTTCGGTCTCTCACGGTCTGCTGGACCGAAACAAGCCCCGCTTCTATCACGGCGGGGACTTGAAGGGCATCATCGATCATCTGCCGTATTTGAAGAACCTCGGTGTCACAGCTATCTGGATGACTCCGGTCTACGACAACAACAACGGCCTCAACGAAAAAGAGACGTATGACGGCAAGCCGATCACTGATTATCATGGCTACGGCGCAATCGACTACTACGGAGTTGAAGAGCACCTCGGCACGCTCGAACAGCTTCGCCAGCTAATCGTCGCGGCCCACAAATCAGGCCTGAAAATGGTTCAGGATCAAGTCACCAACCACGTCGGACCATACCATCCATGGGTGGCGGATCCCCCGACACCGACCTGGTTCCACGGCACCGAATCCAGTCACTTGAACGAGACGTGGCAGATCTGGAACCTCGCCGATCCAAATGCCTCGCCGTTCTTGCGCCGCCAGGTAACCGACGGCTGGTTCATCAACAAACTGCCCGACATGAACCAGGAGGACCCGGAAGTTCGCCAGTACGAGATTCAGAATTCGCTGTGGTGGCTTGGCATCGCCGGTTTCGATGCCATCCGCCAAGACACGTGGCCCTATGTGCAGCGTAGTTTCTGGCGCGACTGGATGGCCGCGATCAAGCGGCAGTATCCCGCCGTCACAGCCGTTGGCGAAGTGTTTGACGAAGACCCGGCGTTGGAAGCCTATTTCCAGGGCGGGCGCGAACACGAAGGCATCGATACAGGTCTTGATTCCGTCTTTGACTTCCCCACGTACTTCAAAATGCAGGAGGCCTTCGGCAAAGGTCATGCGCTGCGCGAAGTCGCCCGGATGGTCGGTCACGATTATCTGTACCCGCGGCCGGCTTCACTAGTCACATTCTTCGGGAACCACGACACGGTGCGTCTCATGAGTGATTCCGGTGCAACGGTCGATGGTTTGAAGCTCGCTTTTACCTGCTTGCTGACGCTGCGCGGGATACCCACCATTTACTACGGAGACGAGATTGCTCTGCGCGGCGGCAGCGACCCCGACAACCGCCGTGACTTTCCGGGTGGTTGGCCGGACGACTCTCACAACGCGTTCACGCCGTCCGGCCGGTCTCCGGAAGAGAGTGCCGTCTTCGAGCATGTCAAGAAACTCACCCATCTGCGCTCTGCTCTTCCTTCGCTGCGCAGCGGTGAACAGGTCACGCTCCTGGCCGACGAACAGCTCTGGGTCTACGCCCGCCGCAGTGGTGGCGAGACGGCCATTGTCGCCATCAACAACGACACCAAGCCAGCGCACGCCGAAGTGAACCTGGCCAGTCTGTCTCTCAAAGACGGGACGAAATTGAATGGCAGACTCGGCGTTGAGCCGAACCTTAGCGTGAACAAAGGACTGGCGCATGTTTCGCTTCCAGCCCGATCGGCGGAAGTCTTCGTCGTCTCACGGTAGACGTGACGGAGGCATGTGTTACCGATGCTCCCGGCAGCCCGAATGGCCTATCTTGAATCGGTAGGCGGTGAAGGTCGGCTAGACTGAAGGGATGGCGATCGACGATTACAAAGTGGTTCTGTATCGGAATCAGCCTGACGGTTGGGTTGCCGAGATTCCTGCGATTCAGGGTTGCTATGCGCTCATGTCGACGAGAGCGGAAGCCCTTGTGGAACTGGAGCGCCTCTTCGATCTGATCGCTGAAGAATATCGGGACAAGGGTTTGCCTCTTCCTCTCGATACCACAGCAATCGTAAATGCCTAGCGCTCGCGCGGAGGAGTTTAGGCGTGTGGCCGCAAGGCTCGGATTCTATCGCGAACGTCAGACCGGCTCTCATGAGAGATGGGTTCATGCAGACCGGCGAGCGGTGACCATACCTATTCACGGCGGTCGCGAAATCGGGCCGCCCCTCTTTCACAAAATCCTAGATCAACTAGGGGTCAGTCAAGACGAGTTCCGGCGCCTCCGTTAGGGTTTTCGTCCTTTTTTCCGCGGCGTCTAGAGCTTGTTAGGAGCCCTTGCGCCACAATGTCAGTGGGCATGTCCACCAACACACACGATGGGGGCGCAAAACTTTTCGCTCTGAGAAGGCGGTCCCTCGACCGCGCGGAACGCCTCTCCGAGTTCTCTGTCGTCGAGGAGCCGTTGGAGATCCGTATTCTTCACTGGTTCAAAGACGTGCCCAAAGTCGACAGCCTTGCCGTGTTGATGCGGACCCCGGGTTCCGATCGCCAGCTGGTGGCGGGCTACCTCTTCGCCGAATCGATTATCAAGCACCGCAACCAGCTACTCGATTTGCATCCGCTGGGAGAGGCCGCCATCTCCAATGAGTATCTGGCTGAACTGTCCCGTGATGTGGACGTCGAATCGCAGTTATCCCACACCCGCTTCGTCAACTCTAGTTGCGTGCTATGCGGCAAACGCGGCATTGAGGCCATCCCGGAATCCGCAACACCGCCGCGGCTGGACGCACCGAGGTTCGACGTCGGCACCATTCTCCGCGTATCTGGTCTTCTACAGCCGCGCTTGACCGACGACCCTTCTGCCGCTGGTCTTAGCACGGCGGCGCTCATCAGCGCGGCTGGCTCTGTGGACGCGGTGTTCAACGATGTTGCTCCAGCGAATGCCCTCCATAAGCTCCTCGGCCGCTGCTTTCTCGAAGGGCTGGAATTGGCGAACTACGCCATCTGCCTCACCGGAAACTGCGGCTTCGAACCGGTGCTGAAAGCGATTGTCGCCGGCGTCCCCATCTTGATTGCGATTGGCGCTCCCTCCAGCCTGGCAATCGAGGCAGCCCGGGCTCGCCAGTTGACGCTCATTGGTTGTCTTTCAAAGGGCGGATTCAATGTTTACTCCGGTGAGTCTCGTATTCGCTGAAGGAACCGACACTTCAAGTCGCGGGCCCACCTCATGCCGCGTCCGACGCGCGAGAATGGAAAGCGGTGCAGCGTAACTAATTCTCGTCCATGAGCGAACCCATAGTGGGGCCAATTTCGCAGAAGGAAGATGACTCGCCACAGCTCGAACAGCTCATGGTGGCTTATCAACAGGCGGATGCGTCCGCCACCGAGCGCCTGTTGTCGATGCTGTGCCCCATTCTTGGCCGCTTTTTTGGAAGTATGCCCGATACCCGTCTCGCCGTCGACGACCTGGTTCAGGAAACGCTGTTACGCGTTCACCGCGCACGCCACACCTACCGGGCTGGCGAGCCTCTCTTGCCTTGGGTGTACGCCATTGCCCGGCATACGCGCGTCGATCACTTTCGCAAGACCCGCCGCCAATCCAAGGAAGAGCAACTTGATCCCTCTGAACTTCAAGCCCACGCCGCCCCGCCCACGCCCAATCAGTCGTTGCCTGATTTTGAGACTCTCATGGGTTATCTCCCCGATTCTCAGCGCGAAGTACTGACTATGCTTAAGGTGCTGGGGATGACGGTGGACGAGGTCGCCCGCGCCACCTCCTCAACCGGCGGGGCAGTGAAGCAGAAGGCGCACCGCGCCTATGAGAAACTCCGAGCAGTGCTCGAGAACTGGCAGGCCACCGGCTCGCATTTCCCATCCGGTGGCGCTAAGGACCAACCAGTCGCTCGAAAGGAGGGTGCATGAAACCTCCTGGGGCCCGCTCATATGAGATCGGCCAGCATCTGAACTTTGTCGTTCCCGCTGCTGCCCTTTCGTCCGAGGAACAACTCCATCTATCGCAATGCCTCGTGTGCCAGGCTCTATACAATGCCAAGCTCGGCGCCCGGACCGTACCCGAATCTGAAGCAACTCCATTGAGTGATCGCGTTCTGGCTTCCGTTTTGGCTGATCTGAAACCCGTCAAGCCCATTTCCGCGCCGTGGGTGCTAGCCACAGCTTTTACGGCTGTGCTGATGCCCGTTCTAGCACTCGCCGTTTGGCTCACGGGATCGGAAGGCTTCTTCGCACTCAGTGGGATGGCGAAGATGTTGATGTTATCCATCATCGGCGTGGGGGCCCTCTTGCTTTCCTTTAGCCTCGCCCAGCGAATGATTCCGGGCAGCCTGCAACGTGTGCCGGTACTACAAGTGGCGCTTGCGCTCGCCGTCGCCTTCATTTTTGTGGTCGCGCTGATGTTTCACGATGTGACGGATTGGAAGACGTTAGCGATGCAGCGAACCTGTCTCTGGCTCGGTATTGCAGCTGCCGTTGTCACGGCAACCCTCGGTTCGCTTATGGTGCGGCGGGGTGCTTGGATCAATCGCTTCGCTACGGCTGTTAGCATTGGTGCGCTGTCGGGCGTGTCAGCACTCCTGGTGCTGACGGTGCACTGCCCCATCCTCAAGGCGACGCATATCCTGGTCTGGCACGGTGGCGCCGCAGCGGTAGCGATATTGGCGGCCTGGCTGGTTGGCCGCCGCTTGGAATAGTCGACATCTGCGCGTTCAGTGTGCGTGAACTTCCCCGCCGCTATTTCTGGATGTCGCGGTGGCTCTCCTTAACGCTGTGCCCCGCCTTCTTCAAACGCTTGTAGATTTCGTGCGCGATCATCACAGAGCGATGCTGGCCGCCCGTGCATCCGATTGAAATGGTCAGATAGCTTTTGCCCTCGCGAATATAGTGCGGCAGCAGATAGACCAGCAACTCGGTGATGCGGTCCATGAACTCCGTCGTCTGAGGAAATGATCTGATGTAACGCGCCACGTCCGGATCAAGTCCGCTCAACGGCTTGAATTCCGGGATGTAGTTTGGGTTTGGCAAGAATCGGACGTCGAAGACCAGGTCGCTATCGGGAGGAACGCCATTACGAAAGCCGAAGCTGTTCACGTAGACAAGAATCTCTTTCGCTTGGCGGCGACGGTCGAACCGCTCCATAATCAGCGCTCGCAAATCGTGAACGTTCAGCTTCGACGTGTCGATGCTGAGGTCCGCCATTGCTCGAATCGGAGCCAGTTGGTTGCGCTCTTCCCGGATATTCAGCAACACGGAGTCGTCCGTGCCTAGCGGATGCGGCCGGCGCGTCTCGCTGAAACGAAGTTGCAGCACTTCGTCGTCGGCGTCGAGAAAAAGCAGCGACGCCTTTATCTTCTGGCGAAGTTTGTTGTAGACGCTCGGGAACTGTCGCAGCGTTTCCCCTTCGCGAATATCAATCACGAGGGCCGCGCGCCTGGCGCTCTTCGACTCTCTCGTCAAGTCGGCGAACTTCTCCACCAGTTCAATAGGCAGGTGGTCGACGCAATAAAAACCAAGATCCTCAAAGGCCTTGAGGACCGTGCCCTTCCCCGAGCCGCTCAGCCCGGTGACAATCACCAACTCCGGGCTGGTGGGCCTGGCCTTCTTGGGCGCCGCCTGCCTCGGGCGAGGGTTTCGCTGCTTTGGCTTGGCGGCAGGCATGAACTCTACTTTACGAAAGTTCGCGCCGGACGGGGAATTCGGCGCGAGTTAGGTAGCGGCAATCGAGCCTAGCCTTCGACTAAGTCAAAGTTGCCGTCGCGCCGGCGCAGCAGAACTGTGAGGCGGCTCTTTTCAGGATCGCGGTAGACCACATAATCGGCACCCTGTTCCATCGCGATAACCGCTTCCTCTAACGTCATCGGCTTTTGGCCTTTGCTGTGGGAGACACGGTAAACCTTTGGCAGCCCCTTGGCAGCGGTCGCCGTGGGAAGCGCCTTCCCGTTCGGCCTGGACGCTTTTGGCTTCGGCGCAGCGGCAGGCTCTGTCTCCCCTGCCACCAGTTCCTTCTGCTCGCGGGTGCTTTTTGGATCGCGATGTGTATCGCGCCATTTGGTGCGCGCTTTGACGATCTGCTTTTCCAGTTTCTCAACCGCCTGGGCTACGGACATGGCAAGATCGGAATCGGCGGCGGCTCCCACAAGGGCGTGATCGTAGAAATTCACTTTGATCTCCACCTTGTGAAGGTGCCGCTCCTCCTGGTGAACGATATGCGCCTCCCGTTCGCCTCGCTGCTCAATCATTTTGCCGAGCTTTGTCAGCTTCCCTTGAATCTTCTTTTCAAGCTTTGGGGTGAATTCTCTCGTTTTGCCGGTATAGGTAACTTTCATGGGGTTCTCCTAATGGCGGGCCGGCGATTGTGACTGTGCCCGTCTTGCGTTCGCAACTCTAGTTCCGAACGCGACGCTGGTGAGTAGAAGGAATTTTCATATCCTCCCGGTACTTGGCCACCGTTCGCCGTGTTACGTCGATACCTTCGGACTGCAGGCGGGCGGTAATCTGCTCGTCCGTCAGTGGGTGCGACGTGTCCTCTTCCTCAATCATCTTCTTCACGCGCCGTTTCAGGATCAGCAGCGGCGTCGTACTGCCGGATGGGCCCTGCACGGCCTCCGAGAAGAAGTATCGAAGCTCAAAAACGCCTTGCGGCGTGTGTGCGTACTTATTGGCAACGGCTCGGCTCACGGTCGAAGGATGTACGCCGATCTCCTCCGCAACTTCTTTGATCATCATCGGCTTCAGATAATCCAGGCCATGCTCAAAGAGCTCACCCTGCCTTCGTATGATCGATTGGCAAACCTTCAGTATGGTCTGCTTGCGCTGCTCAATATTCTTGATCAATTGCAGTGCTGAAGCATAGCGCTCCTTCACGTAATTCCGAACGTCCTTGCTGGGCTCCTGTTCGCGGTCGAGCATCCGCTTGTAGTCGCCGTTAAGGCGTAATTGCGGAACGTCGTCCTCATTCAGCGAGATCAGGTAGTCCTCTCCATCTTTCGTAATGTAGACGTCGGGCTCAATCTGTCTCGCATTATTGTTCGCGTACCGGAGTCCCGGCGCCGGGTCGAGATGCCGGATGACGCTCACTGCGATGTGAATATGATCGAGGGGCCGGCCGAGCACCTTGGCAAGCTGATTAATCTGCCGCGTTTCGAGCAATTTCAGATGGTCGTGAACTATGTTCCACGCGACACTGCCCACCCCACCCCGTGCCTCAAGCTGCAGCAGCAGGCATTCACGCAGCGTCGATGCCCCTACGCCGGTGGGATCCAGCGATTGAACTGCCTTTAGGCCAGCACTCAGTTCTTCCAGGCTCAACTCTTCGGTGGCCGCGATTTCCTCGATCGGAGTGGTCAGATATCCACTCTCTTCCAGGTTGCCGACAATGCTGTTGGCGGCCTGCCGGGTTCGCTCCGGAAGGATCAGGACGCTAAGCTGCGACTGCAGATGATCGCTGAGCGTGACGGGCGAGGAGAGAAACGTTTCGAAGGAAGGCTTCTCAACTGACTCCGACGCCGGGCTCTTAAATCCCGGATCAAGGTAGTCGTCGAAGAAGCTCCCGAAATCGATTTCCTCAAATGGGTCAGTTTCGGTTTTTGGCGCCTCTTCGGCTGGGATAGGAACAGCTTCCGGCTGGCTACCGGCTGCGAAGGGTTCAATCAAGGCTTCGGGCTCTGGGGTGTCGAGCACCTGCAATACGCCGCCCGCGTCGCCGCGTTCCAGGAAGTCCTGGTCGGCAGGCTGCCCTTCGCGCACTCTCTCCAGCAAGTCCTGAACCTCTCCTTGAGTCAGTTCCTCACCGGGCTCGGTCGCTTCCTCAAGCACCGGGTTTTCGGCGATCTCATTGATGATCATGTCCTTCAGCTCCATGCGGTTGAGCTGAAGCACCGTGACCA
>JBAUOG010000943.1:0-1829 GCA_049579625.1 Bryobacteraceae bacterium | reverse complement strand
CTCCGGAGGCAGCGACCTTGTCATGAGTGGGCACCTCTCCATAGGGGCGCGTGGAGGATGGAGCACTGAGCGCTTGGCTCACCGATGCCAGCGGGAACCCCACTACCTCTGTACTGGCGGGAACCGGGAGTGCCAAGAGGGTGGTCTGGGGTCCGGCGGACCGTGGCATTGCGCCGAGCCGATCCGCTACTGAGTCCAGGTCGTCCCCAGCCCTGTGGGTTGGTCCCGGCTCTGGCGACCCTCGTTCACGTCCACACACGTGGTGTACGCCTCGGGCCCCGGTGAGCTCAGTCTGAGCAAACCATCCCCCTGACGCGACGACCACCGCATCAATCTTCAAGTTCCTACCAAAGAACACGAAGGAGAAGATGCGGTGGAAGTCACCAACACGATGGGCGCGGCCGAGCTGCTGCGCAAGTATCTCGAAGAAGCCGACCCGGACCTGCTGCGCTCCATGGTCCAGAGCTTCGCCGAGGTCCTGATGAATGCCGAGGCCAGCGGGCTGTGCAACGCCGAATACGGCGAGGTCACCGAGGACCGGGTGAACTCGAGGAACGGCTACCGGCACCGGCGCTGGGACACCCGGACCGGCACCATCGACCTGGCCATCCCCAAGCTGCGTTCGGGCAGCTACTTCCCGGACTGGCTGATCGAGCCCCGTCGCCGGGCCGAACGGGCCCTGGTGGCCGTGGTGGCCCAGTGCTACGTGGAAGGGGTCTCCACCCGGAGGGTCGACGACGTGGTGAAGTCGATGGGGATCACCGGCATCTCCAAGTCCCAGGTCTCTGACCTGGCCAAGTCCCTGGACGAGACGGTCACTGCCTTCCGCAACCGGCCCCTCGACGCCGGTCCCTACACCTACGTATGGGTGGACGCCCTGACCCAGAAGGTCCGAGAGGGTGGCCGGATCGTGAATGTGGCCGTGGTCATCGCCACCGGAGTCAACGCCGACGGGCACCGGGAGATCCTGGGGGTCGACCTCATCACCACCGAGGACGGGGCCGGCTGGACCGCCTTCCTCCGGGGCCTGGTGGCCCGGGGGCTGTCCGGGGTGGCCCTGGTCGTCTCCGACGCCCACCAGGGGCTGGTCGATGCCATCGCCTCGGTGCTGCCCGGAGCCTGCTGGCAGCGGTGTCGGGTCCACTTCGTCCGGAACGTGCACACCCGAGTGCCGAAGACCGCCCAGTCCATGGTGGGGGCCCTCATCCGCTCGATCTTCGAGCAGCCCGACGCCGAACAGGTCCACGCCCAGCACGCCCGGGTGGTCGAGCAGCTGAACGATCGCTTCCCCGATGCCGCCACCATGCTCACCGAGGCGCAGGCCGACATCCTGGCCTTCTCCTCGTTCCCGAAGGAGCACTGGCGCCAGATCTGGTCCAACAATCCCCAGGAGCGGCTCAACCGGGAGATCCGCCGGCGCACCGACGTGGTCGGCATCTTCCCCAACCGTCCAGCCGTCCTGCGACTGGTCGGTGCGGTGCTCGCCGAACAGCACGACGAATGGGCCGTGGCCCGGCGCTACATGGGCGTCGAGTCCCTCACCAAGGCCCGGCTCCGGCCGATCGAGGGAACCAACGAGGAGGTGGCTCTGGCCGAACTCGCCGACGTCAGTTAGAACTACAACCGAAGACCGATGTGGTGGTCGTCGTTACACCACGAGTCTGGACGTGGCCCTCGGAGATCGACGACTTGCACCCCTCCTCTCCGAAGACAGACCCGTCGTCCACCTGAGCGAAGACCGGACTCACCTGGTCGACCGAGTGAGTAGGTATCGTTCAAACCCTCGGCCTTGGCGCCTCATCTATTGGCAATTGACTCCACCGCCATTG
>JBAUOG010000942.1:0-3206 GCA_049579625.1 Bryobacteraceae bacterium | reverse complement strand
CTCTAGTGGAGGTTACGCTCTATGGCTTTACCCGATCGCATTGTCGTCGATTCCAAGATATGGAGGCGATGCGAAGGGCAGCTCGTTTTCCACCGCGGGTTGCCAGCGGGCAGTGGCGTTGTTCTCTTCCGCATCACACCGCAATCACCCGAAGAGGCCGCTGACATCGCGATGGTCCCGCTCGAAGCCCAGCCAGATCTCGAGGGGTCCTTCCGCGTAATCACGCGCGATCGCATTCGCGTTCGGCCGCTCAGCCCGGGTCTCAGCGATCGAGGGTAAACTTCGTCGCCCGCTGCACATAAGCAGGCTACAATTCCTGTGGAAGCTAGACTTTGCCGGTGCGGGGCCCGGTCTTCAAAACCGGTGTGCGGCGTATTCTTGCGTTGCAGGTGGGTTCGACTCCCATTAGCTTCCGCCACTCAGGCTCCGTTTGCGATCTCTGCTTTTACCGCCTCGACGACTTCTATCGTCGTTGCGTCTCCTCCCAAGTCGGGCGACATCACCTTACCCGATGCCAACACTCTTTCGATCGCGGCGCTCAGGATCCCTGCTGCCCACCTTTCTCCCAGATGCTCCAGCATCATCACCCCGGATAGCAACGCGCCGATCGGGTTCGCGATACCTTTGCCTGCGATATCGAACGCCGATCCGTGTATCGGCTCAAACATCGAAGGATACGTTCTTTCCGGATTGAGGTTGGCGGTCGGAGCAATGCCTAAACTTCCCGCCAGCGCCGCGGCGAGATCACTCAATATGTCCGCATGCAGATTCGTCGCAACAATAACGTCCAGGCTTTCAGAGTTCCTCACCATGCGTGCGGTCATCGCATCCACCAGCATCTTGTCGGTCTTGACTTGCGGGAACTCTCTTGCGATCTCGGCCCCCACGTCGTCCCACAACACCATCCCGTGCCGCATCGCGTTCGACTTGGTCACTTGCGTTAACAGTTTCCTCGGCCTGGACTGCGCCAGTTGGTACGCGAATCGAAAGATGCGCGCGCAACCCGCGCGGGTGAAGATCGCTGTCTCTGTTCCCACTTCCTCGGGATGTCCCGGATGCGCCCGCCCGCCATGACCTGCGTATTCTCCTTCCGAATTCTCGCGGACTACGACCATGTCGAAGCTGCCCGGGTGACCGCGCCGCAAGGGGCTCGTGACTCCGCCAAAGATCCGCGTCGGCCGGACATTTGCATATTGATCGAATCCCTGGCAGATCTTCAACCGCAGACCCCACAATGTGATGTGGTCCGGAATACCGACATCGCCCACTGCGCCGAAGTAGATGGCGTCCATGCTCATCAGCGCGCTCAGGCCGTCGTCCGGCATCATGACGCCGTGCTTCCGATAGTAGGCCGACCCCCAAGGAAACTCGGTTACGTTTAGTTCGAAGTCCCCGCTCTTCTTGGCGAGGGCGCTCAGCACCTCGAGCCCGGCGGGTATTACTTCCTGGCCAATTCCATCGCCAGGAATAGACGCGATTGAATACTTTCGCATCGCGGCGTTCGGCTCAAGCGAGTTTCAGCCGGTGCGCCCGCGCGTGCTCCAGGCGCGCGGCGTGGCTGGCCTGCGCGTCTGCCGTGAACTTCTCGCCGGTCATCTCCTGGTACACCTTTTCCACTTGCGGTCGAAGCGAGTCCTTGTCGACATACCGTGCGCAGCGCGCTTGCGCTTGAATGCTGGCGCGCATCTGGTCGATGTTCTTCGCGATCTCTGCCGGTGTTTTCTTCGCCGACACTTGCTTGCCCACCAACTCGCGTAGTTGCTGGAAGAAGAACTGCTGATCCGCCAAGGTTGTTTCCTCACCGCGGGCGCCATGGCCGGGACACACCACGCGAGCGCCCAGCTTCTGCGCCTCGTTCAGCGTTTGGATCCATTGCTCCACATTGCCGTCACCCACAAAGTTGTAAGGACCGTTGACGCACGTGTCGCCGGTGAAGAGAATACGCTCCTTCGGCAGCCACGCTACTGCATCGCCATGTGTATGCGCAACACCCAGGTGAATCAGTTCCACGCGGTGCACCCCGTCATCGAAGTAAAGCTCCTTCGGAAACAGCACCGAGGGTGGACTCAGGTGGCTGGCCTTCACGTCAGGACGTTCTTTGGCTGCCTCCTCCCAACGTCCGGGTTTCCCATCGTAGTAGCCCGTCTCATAACGCTTCATTTCTTCGATAACCCCGGTGTGCGCCACCGGCGTTGCGCCGTTGTCCACCCAGACTTGATTGCCATAGGCATGATCGCCATGATGGTGGGTATCAAATGCAAAGCGGATCGGCTTTTGGGTAATGGCCCGAATCTTCGGAAGTATCTCGTGAGCGCCGGAAGGAAAGTTCGCATCGATCACCAGCACATAGTCCTTAAACACCACCCAGCCGTTATTGCAATGGCCGCTATGTGCGATGTCGCCCTGATGAAAGTAGACATCCGTCGCAACGGGATCCACCTGGTTCACCCGTGTCTCGTCTATTCCAGTTGCCGCAGCGCCTAGCGCGGCATGGGTGGCCGCACTCAGTCCGCTCACGATCGCGGTCCCTCGTAGTAATGCTCTTCTCGTTACATCGCACATCGTGCATCTCCTCCAATCTGTGGACGGGAGAGGCCCGCCCCCTGCCGCAGCATCACCTGCGGGATGGCGTCAATGGCCTGCTTCTGGCCGTTCAATTGAAAGCTAATCTCTGCCATCCGGTCAGTCCTCGAAGGACTTTGTTTATCAATTCAGAAACTCGTTCGAGCATAGCAACGAATTCGGCAGTCCTGATTCAACAGCCAGCGTAGGAACATTCCAAGCCGACCCGTTTGCATGAGCAGGTGTATAACTTCATGCCGACGTAATGCACGCTTTCGAGCTCCGGGGCTCTGATCCGCTCGCTTTACGCGCGCGGTTCCGTGTTGAAGTTTTTCCATGCGTCGAGTTGTTCGAGATGTTTCAGCAACCGCTCCTTAAAGAGCACGGCTCCGTTTGGTCCGCTTGCTTTGCTCCGCGGCGGAGAGCGACGCGCGCGGTTCCGTGCTGGAGGTTCTCGAGAGAGACACGTTGGGTGGAACTCTTTAGCGTTTTGATTTGTTCGAGGGGTTTCTGCATCGTTTGAAACTGACTAGGCGGCCTTTGGGGGCACCTTGGCGACGTAGTCGACGACCTTTTTCTCGACTCGACCGTCTCCTCCACTCAGTTGAGCCAGCATCTTGGCCTTAAACAGGTGGGCCTGGTTG
>JBAUOG010000941.1:0-2123 GCA_049579625.1 Bryobacteraceae bacterium | reverse complement strand
CTTGGAGTCGTCGGTACCAGCCCCGCCGGCGCAGCAGCCCTGGAAATTCACATCCATAACGACGCTGGGCTCAGCCGGCGGTCCTCGACCAGCTCACGTCGCAGGTCCAGGCGATCCTCACGTCCGCCGGTGCCTCGGCAGACGTTTAGAACCTGCCAAGGTAAGGACGATCATTGGTGCCAGCAGCCGTCAGCCGGCGCCAAGGTGCTCCACCTCCGGATACTGCCCGGCGACGGCCCGAAGATTAAGAACATCCGCAAACCCGCGTTGGAGCATCCGTTGCGGACGAAAGCGGCGGAGCCTATGGTTCTGTCTTCCTCGCCAACGTCGCAAAAGACAAGATTGTCACCAACCTCGACCAGCACCATTCCGATATATGGATGATGGACTTTGGAGCCACAGCAGTGAGCGGTACCGGCAAAAGCAAATTTTTCTTACTCGTTAAATCACCGTGTCAAGCTTGTGAAAGCATCGCCTTCTAACCAAGCAGGCATGCCGATGTCGTTCGCCGGCGCCCCAGCCCCGCATGAGTTCGCCCACCAGCGCTTCTTCTCCATCACCTCTGCGTGCTGCCAGCAAAACAATTTTGCCGTGGCTGGTTGCAGTCGCGTTCTTCATGGAATCGCTGGACACCACGATTCTGAATACGGCCGTGCCGGCCATCGCCTCGGCACTCAACGTTGCGCCGCTGAGCCTGAAGTCGGTACTGGCAAGCTACACGTTGAGCCTTGCCGTGTTCATTCCCATCAGCGGATGGATGGCGGACCGCTTCGGAACGCGCCGGGTGTTTGCCTCCGCCATTGGAATCTTCACGTTCGGCTCCATCCTGTGCGGTATATCGAGCAACATCCACCTGTTGGTGGCGTGCCGCATACTGCAGGGCTGCGGCGGGGCCATGATGGTGCCCGTGGGCCGTCTCACCATGGTCCGCACGTTCGCCAAATACGAGCTGATTCGGGCTATGAGCTTCGTTGCGATTCCGGGCCTGGTAGGCCCCATGCTGGGACCCATCGCCGGTGGCCTGATTGTGCACTACTTTCACTGGCGAGTCATCTTCTTCGTGAACGTTCCGATTGGTCTGATCGGCTTGCTGTTGGTGTACCTGCATCTACCTGACTTCCGCGAAGAGCGCAGTAACCCGCTTGACGTCGTTGGGCTCATCCTGTTCGGCTCGGGCGTTGCACTGCTGTCGTATGTGCTGGAGGTATTCGGCGAACACTCGCTGAGCCTGCGAGAGATTCTCGGGTTGCTGACAATCTCCATCGTGCTCTTGGCAGGCTATGGCCTGCATGGGGCGCGTGCCGAATTCCCGCTGCTGCGCCTGAGTCTCTTTCGCATTCGGACCTTCCGTTCGGCGGTCAGCGGCAGCTTCGCCACGCGGCTCGGTATCGGGGGAATCCCGTTTCTTTTACCCCTTCTGTATCAAGTTGGCTTGGGCTTTACTCCCGTTCAATCGGGATTGCTCATCATGCCCCAGGCTATTGCCGCCATGAGCCTGAAAATGACCATGCCGCGTCTCCTGGCGCGATTTGGCTACCGCGGCATTCTGATTTCGAACACCGTGATGCTAGGTCTGCTCATCGTGCTTTTCGCGACCATCGGCGTGGGTACGCCGGTCTGGCTGATTGTGTTGCAGGCCTTCTGCTACGGGTTCTTCAGCTCGCTCCAATATACGAGCATGAACACGCTAGCTTATGCCGACGTCACCGAGGAACAGACTAGCGCCGCCAGCTCCGTAGCGAGCACGATGCAGCAAATGTCCATGAGTTTTGGCGTTGCGACGGCATCGCTCGTCACCGCCCTGTTCGTTCCCGACCGCTTTCGCTCGAACCCGGGGGAAATGATACACGGCATACACCTGGCGTTCCTCGTCCTGGGCGGATTGACGGTTCTCTCCACGATCGTCTTCCGGGAATTGAGGAGCCAGGACGGCGCGGCCGTGAGCAGGCAGAAAACGCTTGAAGGGGTCGGCTGAGTGCCTTTAACGGGCCGACAGGGGTGCGCGACATAGAAGTGGAACTTACGCCGCCCGCCGGTCCTGCCAATAGTCCTCAAAACGACCGTTGAGATGGCAACATCGGAGGGCGATGATGGCGTTGGCGCCCCGCACTGTCCAGAACATG
>JBAUOG010000940.1:0-4077 GCA_049579625.1 Bryobacteraceae bacterium | reverse complement strand
CAAGCGCGCAGAGCGGGAAAAGCTGGCGCTCGAACGCAAAGCCCTCGCGCTGGGGTTCCGCCTCGAACCCGCCGCTTAGCTAAATCTTCCCGCTCATTCGGTACCGCGGGGAGCTGTTTCTGGAGAGTCGCGGCTCCGTTTGGTCGGCTTTGTCGTGTATCCGCTCGCTGACGCGCGCGGTTGCTCTGAAAACAGGGGTTGATGATCTGGGGACAGGCTCGCTGTGTCCACGCGGCGACGGGCATTGATGATGAGATGCGGATCTTGTGTGCGCCTTGGGACACAGGCGCCTGTCCCCGGTCGGCATGCTTTTTAATCATTGCGGGTGTACGCTCTGGCGCTCACGCTGAGATCTATGCCCATACTCTTGTTTGCAATTGGTTTATCGCGTCCCGACAGCAACGCTCAAAGGCTGTGGCTCCGGAACTTTGTGATACTTGGGACGGGCCGCCGCCCGTTCAGGTTGAGGCCTGAAACAACGGCAAGGGTAAAATGGAAGAGTCCGAATATTCCTGTTCTCTAAGAGGCCCCTCTAAATGTTTGCCAGAAGACTGAGCGCTCCCGGTATAATTGCGCTGCTTGTTTGTGCGGCTCCACTTGTCCAGGCCCATGCGATCTTGCTTTCTTCGACGCCCGCTGCAAAATCGGTTGTGGACGGACCTGACCTGAAGGTGAGCCTCAAGTACAATTCGCGGATCGACGTGAAAAGATCGCGGCTGACGCTTGTTTCCCCCGGCGGCGAGGAGCAGACCCTCGTTATGTCCACAGAATCTCCATCGGAAGTACTGGAGGCGCCGGCCAAAGGACTGAAGAGCGGCGCTTATATTCTGCGTTGGCAGGTGCTGGCCGTTGACGGGCACATCACGCGCGGGGAGATACCGTTCACTGTGCGGTAACGCAGCGTGACGCAATTCCTCGACATTTTCGGTTTTCTGTCGGTGCTGCTCCGCGGCCTGACGCTGGCGTTTGAAGCGTTAACCGTGGGAGGCGTGATCTTCCTGCTGGCGGTGGCCAGGCCGCCTGCCAGCGACGACGTCCGCAGGCGCGTTGCGCGATGGATCGTTTGGTTTGCGCTGGCGCTAGCTGTTATTCAAGTCTCCAGTGTGGCAGCGAATTCGGCGATCCTCATCGGGTCCACCGACATGGTGCTCAGCGATGTAGCGGGGGCGGGATTCTGGTTTGCCGGCCTATTGATGGTGGTGGGCGCCGCGGTAGCCGCGGCCTTCGCAAGAACCCGCTGGGTGGCGTTCGCCGGTCCCGTCGCCTGCGTTCTCATCCTGACCGGATCAGTGCTGGCGAGCCATTCCGTGGCACGCGTGGACGACCGTGGGATTCTCATCGTGATGACGCTGGCCCATCACGTTGCCGGCGCCGTTTGGATCGGCGGGATGCCGTATCTGCTGGTTGCCCTACGGCACTCGCCCGACAACCCGGTGGGCGGAACTATTACGAGCCGATTTTCGCGAATGGCTATGTACTCAGTTGCCACCCTGGTCGTGGCGGGCTTCGTGTTGTCTATCTTCTATGTTGGTTCGCCGGCTGCCGCGTTCGAGACCACCTACGGATTGATGCTGGTGTTGAAGATCATCCTCACCGGTGTGCTGCTGGTGCTGGGTTGGCTGAATTGGCGAATCGTTGCCGCCGTGAGACGCGGCGACCGTCCCGAGCTACTTCCATTGCGTCGGTTTGGCGAGGCTGAGCTCGGGATTGGATTCACGGTTCTGCTGGCCGCCGCTTCGATCACTTCAACCCCACCCGCCATCGACGTACAGGCCGACCGCGTTTCGGCACAGGAGATAGCGGACCGCCTGAAGCCGAGAATGCCCCGCATGGAGACGCCCAACTTTACCGAACTCGCGTCCGTGAGGGCCATGGCGCTTCCGAGGGGGAATACGCAGCTCGGGTCGTTTGTGCCTGGACAGCTCCGGCTCCCGCTCACTGCGAAAGACAAGGCGTGGTCGGAATACAACCACAATTGGGCCGGTCTGGTAGTGCTGGCCATCGGCATTTTTTCGCTTCTTTCGCGCCGCTGGGCCTGGGCTAAGCACTGGCCGCTCCTGTTTCTGGGCCTGGCCGTGTTCCTGTTCATACGCGCTGACGCTGAGAACTGGCCGCTGGGCCCGCGCGGTTTCTGGGAGAGCTTTCAGACCGCCGAAGTCGCGCAGCACCGCGTGTTCGTGTTGTTGATCATCGCGTTCGCGGCGTTCGAATGGGCGGTACAAACCAACCGCATCCCCGCACGGCTCGCGGGCCTCGTGTTCCCGATGGTTTGCGCGGTCGGCGGCGCGCTGCTGGTTACGCATTCGCACTCGCTCGGCAATGTGAAAGAAGAGTTTCTGGTGGAGATGAGTCACATCCCCTTGGCGATCTTTGCGGTCATTGCCGGCTGGTCGCGATGGCTGGAGATACGGCTTCCGGATACGGCGCGAATACGGGCGGTGTCGTGGATTTGGCCGATTTGTTTCATCCTGGTGGGCTTGGTGTTGGTGACGTACCGGGAGAGCTGAGCGGGGAGCCCAAAGAGTCTCGCTGGAATCTCAATCTGTTTGCTAGCAGTTGCTTGGCCGAAGAATGCGCATGAAAGGTTCGGCGCGTTCGTGAGATAACCAGCTCTTTTGAGCGTCCAGGAGGTCGTCCAAGCCCAGTTTCTCGCCCTCGGTAGGGAACTGTTCCATGGCCCGACAGTAAGCGGCCAGCGCCTCCGCATCACGTTCGCAAGCCAGCAGCGCCAGTCCCAGGTTGAACGCGACATAATCCAGAGTCGGCATCTTCTCCAACGCGGCTTCGGTATCACTAAGGAAGGCGGCGTACATCCCGCCTTCGTAGTGGTGCCATCCGCGGTTCGCCAGCGCCCTTGCCACTTGTTCGTCCGGCGTGCCCGGGAGTTGGTCGATGATGCGCGAGTAGTCGGCTATCTCTTTATCGGTATCGCCCTTCTGGCCCCACGCATAGCCACGCTTGAAGAGCGCTCTGGCTACTTGCTCGAGCGGCGCGCCCGGCAACTGGTCGATGACGCGCGAGTAGTCGGCGATCGCCCGGTCCGCATCGCCCTTCTGACCCCACTCGTTGCCGCGGTTGACGAGGGCTTGGGCAACTTGGTCGAGCGGCGCGCCCGGCAGGCCCTCGATGACGCGCGAGTAGTCGGCCATCGCCTGGTCCGCGTCGCCCTTCTGGCCCCACTCGTTGCCGCGGTTGACGAGGGATTGGGCTATTTGCTCGACCGGTGCGTCTGGTAACTGGTCGATGACGCGCGAGTAGTTGGATATCGCCCGGTCCGCGTCGCCCTTCTGACCGGACCTGAACCCGCGGTTGATTAGCGCTTTGGTTACTTGCTCGACCGGCGCGCCCGGCAGGCCATCGATGAGGCGCGTGAAATCGGCCAAAGCTTTGACTGCGTCGCCCTTCTGGTCCCAGGTGATGGCGCGGGAGCGGAGCGCTTCGGCAAGTTGTTCGACCGGCGCGTCCGGCAACTGGTCGATGACGCGCGAGTAGTCGGCGATCTCTTTATCTCTTTCGCCCTTCTGGTCCCACAGCCAACCGCGGTTGACGAGCGCTTTGGCTACTTGCTCGAGCGGCGCGTCCGGCAGTCCCTCGATGACGTGCGTGAAGTCCGCCAGAGCTTTGTCCGCGTCAATCTTCTGGTCCCACGACAAGCCGCGGTTGACGAGCGCGAGAGCCACTTGCTTGACCGGTGCGTCCGGCAGTTCCTCTATAAGGCGCGAGTAGTCGGCTATCTCTTCATCCGAATCGCCCATCCGGCCCCTCGCTAAACCGCGGTTGACGAGCGCTTTGGCTACTTGCTCGACCGGCACGCCGGGCAGTTCCTCTATAAGGCGTGAGTAGTCGGCTATCTCGCTGTCCGCGTCGCCCTTCTCGCCCCAAGTGATGCCGCGGTTGAGGAGCGCTCTTGCCACTTGCTCGACCGGCGCGCCCGGCAACTGGTCGATGAGGCGCGAGTAATCAGCGATCTCATTGTCCTCGTCACCCATCTGTCCCCAGGCGACTCCGCGATTGAGGAGCGCTCTAGCTACCTGCTCGACTGGCGCGTCCGGCAGCCCCTCGATGAGGCGCGAGTAG
>JBAUOG010000939.1:0-18653 GCA_049579625.1 Bryobacteraceae bacterium | reverse complement strand
GACTTGGTTATTGTGCGGGCGAACGGACCACTCTTATTCCTGAACCAGGGCGGCGGTAAATTCCGCCAAAAGCCGGATGCGTTCCAGTTTGCCAATACACCGCAAGGAACCTTCACAGGCGCGGCGGCGGCCGACTATAACCGCGACGGCCTACTCGACATTTACTTCTGTTTGTATGTCTATTACCAGGGCACGGACCAATACAAATATCCCGTTCCTTACTACGACGCGAACAACGGCCCACCCAATTTCCTGATGCGCAACAACGGGGATGGAACCTTTCGTGACGTTACGGCGGAAACAGGTCTGAGCCAAAACAATGCGCGCTACAGCTTCTGTTGCGGATGGAACGATTTCAACCAGGATGGCTGGCCCGACCTCTATGTGGTCAATGACTTTGGCCGGAAGAATCTTTACCGTAATCGGCAGGGAAGGTTTACCGACATTGCTGCACAGGCAGGCGTCGAAGATACCGGCGCGGGTATGAGCGTCTGTTGCTTCGACTACAACAATGACGGCGCGGAGGATCTCTATGTCGCAAACATGTGGACCGCCGCCGGTGAACGCATCTCCATGCAGGAGAACTTTCAGAAGCGTGAGCCTGCACCGGTGCGAGCAGCGTATCGCAAACACGCCATGGGCAACTCACTCTACAAAAACCGTAGCAAAGGCGCTTTTCAGGACGAGACGGCCACAGCCGGAGTGGGAATCGGCCGATGGGCGTGGTCGAGCGATGCGTGGGACTTTGATCATGATGGGTTTCCGGATCTCTACATTGCCAACGGGATGGTTTCCGGTCCGTTGCGGGAAGACCTCAACAGCCTCTTCTGGCGGGAGGTCGTGGCCAACTCTCCTAATGAAGTGAAGTTCTCGGCTGATTACGAACAGGGATGGGCTGCTGTTAATGAGTTACTCCGCACCGACCAAACCTGGAGCGGCTACGAGCGGAGTGTTTTCTACGCCAACAACGGGGACGGCACCTTTTCCGACGTCTCTGGTGTGGTTGGCCTGGATTTCCCCGAAGATGGCCGAGCGTTCGCGCTAGCCGACTTTGATCACGACGGGCGACAAGAACTGTGTTTGAAGAATCGGAATGCTCCGCAGTTACGGCTGTTGAAGAATGTGATGCAGAACCTTCCGCCGTCGATCGCTTTCCGGTTGCGCGGCACCAAGAGCAATCGAGACGCGATTGGAGCCGCGGTTACGGTAGAGACTGACGTTTCCCGCCAAATGCGCACGCTTCAAGCGGGGTCGGGATTTCTTTCACAGCACAGCAAGGAAGTCTTCTTCGGCTTGGGCGGGGCGAAAGGCAACGTGAAGGCCTCGATCCGATGGCCCAGCGGGTTCGTCCAGCGGCTCGACGGCCTGCCAATGAACCACCGCATCGTCGTTGAGGAAGGCGCGGCGTCTCCTCGCATGGAGCCGTTCAAGGACTACAGGCCTGCGGGCGGCGCGACAGATGCGAACGAGCCGTCAGAAGAGGACCAACTGCCCACGTCGGTCGAAACGTGGCTACTGGCGCCCGTGTCGGCTCCAGACTTTTCTCTGCCTGACCTGACAGGACAGATCCGATCTCTTGCGTCGCTGCGGGGGCGGCCGGTGTTGCTCACTTTCTGGGCAAGTGGATCTTCAAGTTGCTTGAAGGATCTGAGGACCCTCCATCGGTCTCACGCGGATTGGGCGGCACAAGGCCTCGAGATGCTAGCAATCAATGTGGACGATGGCGCGGCTCACGAGAACATTCGCGCGGTCATGCGCGAGCTTGGTCTTTCCTTGCCGGTCGTTTGCGGATCAGCCGAGGTGGCGGGCGTTTACGACATTCTTTATCGTTACCAGTTTGACCGGCGCCGTGATCTCAGTCTGCCAACGTCGTTCCTGCTCGACGAGAAAGGCGACATTGTGAAGGTCTACCAGGGCCCCATCAAACCGGACACGATCGAACAGGACTTTAAGGGCATCCCGAAAACGGTTGCATCTCGGCTTGCCAAGGCCCTCCCCTTCTCTGGTGTGGCAGACACATTTGAATTTGGGAGAAACTACCTCTCTTACGGTTCGGTCTTCTTTCAGAGAAACTATCTACGCGAGGCCGGGGAATCATTTCAGCTTGCTGCGCGCGCCGACCCCTCCAGCGCCGAAGCTCAGTATGGTATTGGCAGCGTGTATCTGAAACAGGAAAAGATTCGCGAGGCTCGGGAGAGCTTCAGCGAGGCATTGAAACTGAAGGCCAGCTATCCCGATACCCCTACGAACTCCTGGAACAATCTCGGCCTCATCGCGGCGCGCGAGGGCAAGACAGACGAAGCCATCGGATACTTTCAGGAGGCGCTCCGCCTGAATCCCGAACACTTCATCGCGTTGGAGAATCTTGGGAACGCCTATCGGCAAGAGAAACGCTGGGACGAGGCGCGTACCGAGCTCGAGAAGGCCTTGGCGGTGAAGCCTGACGACCCGGAGGCGAATTACAGCCTCGGGATGGTATTCGCACAAACCGACCAGACCGATGCAGCCTACGAATGCCTGCGCAAAGCCTTACAGTACCGTCCCGCCTACCCGGAAGCCCTGAACAACCTTGGTGTACTCTATCTCAGGACCGGGCATACCGACGAGGCGATTGCGAAGTTCGAAGAGTCTATCCGCGTTGCGCCGCTCTTCGACCAGTCGTATCTGAACCTCGCCCGCGTTTACCAGATTGAGGGAACTCCGGACAAAGCCCGCGCCGTTCTGCTCGAGCTTCTGAAGCAACGGCCTGATCATGTGCAGGCGCAACAGGCCTTGGCGCAATTGAAGTGAGAACAGCCGACCCGACAACCGGACGACCCGCCGCCCACCGGTAAGTCTTAAGCAAGGGTCTAAGATTGAATCAGGCAGTCATCTATGACGTGGTCGGGGATTGGCTTTGCATTTCTTGTAGCGAGCACGCTCCTGGTTGCGCCGGCATCCCAGGCCCAGTCTCAGAACATTCCCGCAGGTCCCAACCCACAGGGTTCAGCCATATTGCGAGGAACCATCCGAGACTCGCAAAACCGCCCGGCTGTCGACGCGAACGTTTATCTCAAAGCAACGGGCATCGGGCCGGCCTTGATGACTCATACCGACTCCCAAGGGAGTTATCGCTTTTCGGAGCTTCGAGAGGGCAGTTACTCCCTCCGCGCTGAGAAGGGTGGGCTCGGCGACTCCGAGCTGGATCCGTTTTTGATAAAGTCGAGCGAAACAAAGCAGGTTAACCTCACGCTCAAAACTCAAAGAGCAGCTGAGGCTGAGGCAGCCAAGACCAAACCAGCATTCTTCGACGAGCCAAACTTTACTGTTGCGGGGGTCACTGACAGTACGTATCTCGGCGGCCATGGTTCGGGTGGAAACCTGCGATCAACCGAGGCGTTGGCTAAGGCGACGGCGGACCTCAGTAAGACGTCGACGGGGAATTCGCTGCCAGCTTCATCTGTGACTGCACTGGAGACGCCGCTACGAGATGCGGTTGACCGTGAGCCGGGGAGTTTCGAGGCGAACTACAAACTGGGCAAGTTCCTGGTAGCTGCCCGAAGACCGCGCGAAGGCCTGCCCTACTTGGAGCGCGCGGTGGAACTCAATCCGGGTAAAGCCGAAGTTCACAAATTGCTCGGCGACGCCGACGAGCAACTAGGGAATGCGCTGGGCGCGGTTCGCGAATACCAACGAGCCGTTGAACTGGATGCCAATGAATCCAATCTGTTCGATTGGGGCGCCGAGTTACTGGTTCATCGCGCGGTGGAGCCCGCCATCGAAGTTTTTGCAAGGGGCAATCGGCTGTTTCCGCAATCGGACCGGATGCTGCTTGGGCTGGCGGCTGCGTTATATGCGCATGGCGATTACAATCAGGCTGCACAACGCTTCTTCGAGGCATGTGACTTGGATCCCGCGGAGGCCGGCCCTTATCTGTTCATGGCCCAGGTCCAGAGTTCCGAGATTACTCATCAAGAGGGCTTTACAAGAAGGCTAAGGCGCTTTACGCGACTTCAACCCGATAGTGCACTCGCCAAGTACTACTACGCGACCAACGTTTGGAATCTTCGGGAAGAGCCGGCTGATGCGGACGCGACGAAGGTGACATCGCTGCTTGAAGAGGCCATTAAGCTGGATCCAAATCTGGGCGTGGCTTATCTCCAACTGGGCATTGTGTATGCAGACCGGAAGGACTACGCCGAGGCGATCCTCGCCTATCAAAAAGCGGTTGAGGTCAGCCCGGAGTTGGAACAGGCGCACTATCGCCTGGCACGTGCATACGCGCGAGTGGGGAACGGCGCAGAAGCTCAAAAAGAGATGGCGGTTTTTGAAGCGATGTCCAAGAAATCGGCGGCGCAGATAACGCGTGAGCGGAGCGAACTCCAACAGTTTGTCGTTGAGCTACGCGGCCGGGCAACAGCTTCGCAGCCGCAGTAGGCCTGGTTAGTGAGCCGCTGGCGTCGGTCCGCTCATGAGGCGCACGAACATCTCGTTGAACTTCTCAAGATCTAAATCCAATTGAATCTCGACCGGCTGCACGGTGATCTTGGGCTTATCGCTTTCATGCCAAGTGAGCGTATTGCCATAGCCTGCGCCATGGTCAATATCGACACTCATGTAGCGTGTTTCGCGCGCGATAATCACGGTGGGGTCAATCCAAGCCGCGGCCGCAAGCTCATCCCACATGTAGTCGTTGCCTTGGCCTGGCTGGAAGAACTTGGCGATGTAGTGGCCTATCGGCGTCCCACTCGCGTCGATGCGCTTGACCATGGCCGGCGTGAGCCGGGTTTTGATGGAAATGTCCGTGGGCGTGCAGACGATCTTCTTCCAGGGAGCCCGCAGAACGACCGCGGCGGCTTCCGGGTCGAACCAGAAATTGAACTCGTGACGCGGGTTGTTCGTGAATTCAGGATCCGTCGTCTGAGGATTGAGGCTTCCTCCCATGAAGATCAACCCTTGCGCCAGTTCGGCAAAATGCGAATCCAGATTAATCGCCACGGCAAGGTTGGTCATGGGCCCACCCTCGTAAATCGTAACTTCGTTCGGATACGTATGAACAATGCGGACGAGAAAGTGGGCCGCGTCTTCGTCTGCTGCCTTGGTGGTGGGTTCTCCTTCGGGGAGGGGCGGCACAACGAACGGGCCGTGGTACCAGCGCGGATCCCAAGCGCCCTCATAGGACACCTTCCCGTAGCGGTCCTGCCAGAGTTGTGTTTCCTCGCGAGTGCGAACCAGCGGGAATGCTGCTCCCTTCATCACCGGAATGTCTGTGCGGCCGATGATTTCCAATAAGCGCAGGGTGTGTGCCACTTCTTCGTCGCGCCACGCGTCGCCGCTCACGACCGTGACGCCGAGCACCTCGACTCTCGGGGACTGGATCAGCAGCAGCAGCGTCTGCATATTGCTGCCGCCGGGTCCAGAGCAGTCCTCGTTGATGATTACCTTTTGCCGAGGCTGGGCGGACACGAACGAAGCCGCCATCAGCATTGCGGTGGTGGCCAGGAAGAAGCGGGAGTATCGCATCATTTAGAGTTTACGGGTTGAGGCTGCCGCTGAGCGGTGTATGGCGGACATCTCGCCGACTCACAACTTCAACAGGCTAATCAGGAGCCGGCGGTCTAGAACATGATTTTCAACGCGAATTGAATTACGCGTGGATTGTTGACCGTTGTATTCACGATACCGAAGGTCGGCGAATTCAAATCCGCACTGGGTGCTCCGAACTGCGGATGGTTGAAGAGATTGAAGAACTCAGCGCGGAACTGCAACTGTGTGCCCTCATAGAATCCCAAGGGAAAGTTCTTGACGACAGAGAAATCCGTATTTACGAAGCCTGGCCCGGAAACCGGGGTTCGCGAGGCGTTGCCGAGTTCTCCTGCGGGTGGCGCAGAAAAACAGGAGGTATTAAACCACTGCGCCAGAGTTGGATTGCCTTTTTGCGGGCTACAGGTTTGGTTAGGTCGGTTAAGGCTATTACCGTTGTTCTGGAAATTGACACCCGATCCGTTAGCGCTGTCTACCACAAACACCGGGAACCCAGAGGTGATCTTTTCGATCAGATTGACCTCCCAGTTTCCCAACACGGCGTTGAGGGGACCATTCCACGAAGAGCCAAACTTCTGACCTTTGCCGACGGGCAGGCTGTAGACGACGCTGGCTGTAAAGTTCTGGTTCAGGTTAATCTGCGACAGCGCCCAATCCAGCTTTTGCCAGCCCGGCAGAGGGTAGTACGTGGCGCCCAGAAGACTGCCTAGTCCGTCTGTGAACCCGTTGTCGTATGCGCGAGCGTATGTGTATCCGACGAGCGCGTAGAGACCGTACTTAGGCGTCTTCGTCTCCGCTTTGATCTGGAGAGAATTGTACTCAGCCTGGCCTGTATCGCTGATGTTGGAGATGGTTGAATACGGGAATGCAGGGTACGGCAGACCAAACGAGGCACCACCGGGCCCGCATCCCAACGTGTAGCCAGCAACAGTGCCGCATGCGCTGGGAGAGCCTACGTTCATGTTATTACCATCCACCAGGATGTGAGAACTTCGCGCCCCAGCGTAACCAGCTGTGATTACGATCTGGCCTGGGACCTCTTGTTCGATGTTGACGTTGTACTGCTGAATTCTGCCTTGTTTGAAGTTGAGATTTTGGGCCTGAATGGTGCCGGTAAAGTCGTTCGGATTCGGAGGCGACGTGAAGATGGGAAATCCGGACGACGCGCTTATGGCTGAAGGCGCCAACCCGTACTTTGTGGCACAGGCTGCGGTAGCAAAGGTACAGGCGCCGCCGAATGCAAAGGAATCAGACTCCGCGTAATATGGCGGGTTCTGCCAGAGGCCCTGCGCGCCTTGATTCCATGACGAGTCGTGGAAGATGGCATATCCGCCTCTAACGGCGGTCTTTGTGCTGCCGAACGGCTTCCATGCCACGCCGATACGGGGTTCCCACGCAGTCCAATCCATCTGAATGCCGGCTCGCGAATTCGTGCCGTTCGGTTCGGCAATGATAAATTGCCCGTTCGCCGGATTGAAGTTTGCCTGCCGATTGTGAGCTTCCGTTATGGGTGTCACGAGAGCCCAAGCCAAGCCGAGGTTTAGGGTCAGGTCCTTGGTCACGCGCCAGTTGTCTTCGACAAAGGGACGAAACAGCTTCCAACGCCGACCGGTCACGTTGCCGTTGAACGTCTGGTCGTGAATGGCCAGACTGGGAAGACCCAGGAGCATATCCGCCATCGGCTCACCAGCCCACAGACCGGTATAGATCCAATATCCATCGGCGAAACCTTCGGCCAACACATTCATCTGGTTGTCGCGAAAACTTCCGCCTAGTTTAATGTCGTGTCGTCCTCGAATAAGGTCGAGCGTATCGGAGACAGAGTAAACGTTGGTACCACCCTGAAATGGACTGAAGCCGCGATCACCGACTGACCAGTAGCCGCCGTCCAACTGGCTCGAAGTCAAGCCGCAACTTTCGCCTCCCAAATTCGCGCCCGGAATGCCGATGGCGGCGGCGGCGCAGGTGTAGCTGCCGAACGAAGTGATGTAGTTGAAAATTCGGTTGTATCCGGCGCTGACCTGATTGACTGTGTTGGGGGAAAAAACGTGAGTTTCGGCCAAAGCCACATTGCGGCCGTGGTTTTGAATGCTTTGCGTGCTGCCAAAAGGATTCGCTTCGGCGAAGCCTGGCGAACCGCCTGGAACGAACGAGGTCGCCTGGTCGTAACTGAAGCGCGCAAACATCGAATCCTTGGGGGAGAAGTTATGATCCAGCCGGATGTCGAACTCACCTTCATTGAGCTTTCTTACAGGCTGTGAAACATAGTTGTAACCAAGGGCCTGGTTATCGGCGTTCGGCAGCGGATACAAGTTCATTAGCTGCTGGCCGATCGGATTGATTAAACCCTGCGGAACCTTGTTACAGTCGACACCCGCGGGCTGGCTTCCATCCGCTGCAGCGGGAAGTGGCGCTCCATTGCTGCCGCATTGAAAGTTGGTATTGGGCGCTCCGAGGACATTCGGATTAGTAATAAACCCAACTCTCGGATTGCCAAACGCATCGGCACTGAAGTCACCATTGCGCATCGCCTGCGTGGGAACCAAACCGGTAAACGGAATACCGTGGCGCTGCATCTTATTCTGGATATCGGCGAAGAAAAAGGTCTTGTCCTTCCTGATTGGCCCGCCGATCGAGCCGCCGAATTGATTCAGATTGAACTGTTCGGTGTAGGAAGCGAAAAAGCTGCGCGCGTCGAGGGCCGTGTTGCGGAAAAACTCGAACGCTGAACCATGGAATTGATTGCCTCCCGACTTGGTGGTCACCAACACAGTTGGCCCGCCGCGGGTTCCATATTCGGCAGAGTAGTTGTAGGTCAGAACCTTAAACTCCTGAATGGCATCAATGGAGGGCAAGATCGCAATACCGCCTGCCGTCAGTTCGTTGTTGTCGACGCCGTCGAGTAACCAGTCGGTGCTATTGGCGCGGGAACCGCCGACCGAAAGCGAGAACGAACCGCGCGTCGAGACTTCGCTGCTGGGCCCGCCGTTAAAGAAGCTCTGGGGGTTCGTTTCCTGAGAAACACCAGGTGTAAGCGTCGCCAACTGGACGAAATCGCGCCCGTTCAACGGAAGCTCGGTCACCTGCTGGGATGTGATCACCTGACCGAGAGTAGGGTTTTGCGTTTCGACTGCGACGGCAGTCGAATTGACTTCGACGGTTTCCTGTACCGAGGCTGGCGCAAGCTTGAAATCGAGTTCCCGGTGTTCGTCGACTTGCAGCCGGACATTTTTGTTTTCGGCAGTCTGAAACCCCTGGAGTTCGACCTTAACCGTGAAATCCGCGACCGGGAGCAAAGGAACCAGGTAGTGCCCTGCCTCGTCGGTAGTTGAACCGCGGGGAATATTGGTCGCCTGATTGGTGACGGTTACTTTTGCACCCGCCACGGCTGCGCCTGTAGCGTCGGTAACGGCACCTGATATGCTGCCGTTCGCCTGACCAAACACGGATGGACACGAGACAAGTACTGCTGAACAAATACCAAGCGCGAATACCGCTCGTCTAGCCAACATGATGCCCCCTCTCACACCAAAGAGTGCCGAACTGGGACGCTCCGACTCAAGCACACCAAAACTAAAGATCATTCAGTATGCAATCACTCTTACATTTGTGTCAAGGGCTCCAGAACCGCAGAATTGCTGTGCGCTGAACGTTCGTCGCGCGATGGTAGGATGCATGAATCAGGATCCCCGGAGATTCGATTGTGAAGGAGCCCATGCTTTCGCAAGCGCGAAGTGAGGAACGCCCGATTATCACTGGATTGGCGGCCGATCCGAGTCTGTTCAACGAGAGTCTGGCGCCCGTGGCCGCCGAACGCCGCACCTGGGGTGTCTACAACTACGCTTCGCTGTGGGTGGCGATGAGCGTCTGTATACCCACGTACATGCTCGCTTCCGGCTTGATCGCCGGCGGAATGAACTGGTGGCAAGCGATCGGTACAATCCTGCTAGGCAACCTCATCGTGCTGATTCCGATGCTGCTGAACGCGCACGCAGGCGCCAAGTACGGAATCCCTTTCCCGGTGTTCGTTCGGGCGTCATTTGGCGTTCGCGGAGCTAATCTCCCGGCAATTCTGCGAGCACTGGTTGCTTGCGGATGGTTCGGAATTCAGACCTGGATTGGGGGACAAGCCGTCCATGCGCTGCTGGCGGTCATTTGGCCGGGAATTGGCTCACTGCCAGGCGGCGTCTGGATCTGTTTTTTCTCGTTCTGGCTCCTCAACATGGTAGTAGTATGGCGCGGCATTGAAACGATCCGGCTGCTGGAAGGCATTAGCGCTCCGTTCATGCTCAGCGTAGGACTGCTGTTGCTGTGGTGGATTACGACTCGAGCGGGCGGTTTTGGACCGGTGCTTAGCGCCAAGGGTAAGTTCCAAAGCGGGATGGAGTTCTTCCGTTTCTTCATACCGTCTCTCACCGCGATGGTCGGGTTCTGGGCAACGGTCGCGCTGAATATTCCAGACTTCACGCGATTTGCCAGGAGCCAGAAAGCCCAAGTCCTCGGTCAGTCGTTAGGCTTGCCGCTGGCCATGACCCTCTATTCCTTCATCGGAGTGGCCGTCACCTCCGCGTCCGCAATTCTGTTCGGCGAGCCCATCTGGGACCCGGTGGTGCTGATTGGCCGGTTTCACCAACCCGGAGTGGCCTTCGTCGCCTTGCTAGCGATCCTACTAGCCACCTTGAACACCAACGTCGCGGCTAACATTGTGTCGCCGTCGAATGATTTCTCGAACTTAAATCCGCGGCGGATTTCCTTCCGCACAGGTGGCCTCATCACAGGCGTAATTGGCGTGTTGATGATGCCGTGGAAGCTCCTCGCTGACTTCGGCTCATACATCTTCGGCTGGCTCGTCGGCTACTCGGGACTGCTCGGACCCATCGCGGGAATCATGATTGCCGACTACTTCCTTGTGCGCAAGAAGGATCTTCAGGTCGAAGACCTTTACCGGCGCGGTGGGGTCTATGAGTACCGGAACGGCGTCAACCCTCGAGCGCTCGTCAGCCTTGCGGCCGGCATCATCGCCGCGCTGACGGGCACAGTGGTCCCGGGCATGCGCTGGCTCTACGATTATGCGTGGTTCGTCGGCTTCGCAGTCTCCGCCGCGGTCTACACGCAATTGGCCAGGGGAACACAGAATTCATGATTGACGCTAAACAGGCACTCGCAGAGCAATTCCCTCGCCTCAGCGAACAAGAAGCCATTGTTGAGACGAACCGATGTCTGTTCTGCTTCGATGCCCCGTGCACGCAAGCTTGTCCAACCCACATTGATGTTCCGAAGTTCATTAAGAAAATCGCCTCGCAAAATCTGCTGGGTTCCGCCCGCACAATTCTCGAAAGCAACCTGATGGGCGCAACGTGCGCGCGTGTCTGCCCGGTAGAAGAGCTTTGCCAGGGCGCGTGCGTGCTGGGCGCCGAGCACAAGCCGATCGCAATCGGGCGCCTGCAGCGCTACGCGATGGACTACATCTATGACCGCGGCATCGAAGTATTTCACGCCGGCACGCCAACCGGAAAACGCATTGCGGTGATCGGCGGCGGACCAACCGGGCTTTCGTGTGCGGGAGAGCTGGCCCGTCGCGGACACAGCGTCACCGTGTTTGAGAAACGGGATCTTGCGGGTGGCCTGTCCACTTACGGCATCATCGCGCTCCGCGAGCCGTTGGATGCCGCCTTGGCCGAGGTCGAAATGGTCCGCCGACTTGGAGTAGGCATCGAAACAGGGATGGAGCTGGGCCGCAATCTGGACATCGGGGAACTGCGCGACCGATTCGAGTGCATCTTTCTTGCCGTCGGCCTGGGGACGACACCCGAGATGCACATCGAAGGTGAAGAATACATCTTGGATGGCCTGAAGTACGTTGAGCAAAGCAAGCTGGATCCAGACAATTTGAAAGTTGGGCGCCAGGTGGCCGTGATCGGGGCCGGAAACACAGCGGTGGATTGCGCAACGATCGCAAAGCGTTTGGGAGCCGGACGTGTAACCATGATTTACCGGCGCGGCGAGCACCAAATGATGGCCTATGACCATGAGTATGAGTTCGTAAAGCGAGAAGGAGTGGAGTTTCGTTTTCTCACCCAGCCTCGTCGGGTACTGACGGACAACGGTAAGGTGATCGGCCTCGACTGCGTCCATATGCGCCTGGGTGCGAAGGATGCATCAGGGCGGCCCGCGCCAGAGCCAATTCCCGGATCCGAGTTCATACTTCCCGCCGACCAGGTTGTGAAGGCAATTGGCCAGACGATGCCCCCCGTTGCCGAACTGTTGCAGCTTGATACCGAAAAAGGAAAGATCCGCGTGAACGATTCGTTCGAAACAAGCCTTCCTGGCATCTACGCCGGAGGCGATTGTATCCGGACAAAGGGCGCTGCCTCGACCGTGATGGGCGTGCAAGACGGAAAGCTGGCTGCCGAATCGATCCATGACCGGTTAATGAAGGTCGGTGTGGCCAATGGCTGACCTGCAGATCGATTTCGCCGGTATACGATCGCCGAATCCGTTCTGGCTCGCCTCTGCGCCGCCTACCAACTCAGGAAGCCAGATCCACCGGGCGTTCGAAGCAGGTTGGGGTGGTGCAGTTTGGAAGACCATCGGCGCACCCGTTCTCAACGTGTCGAACCGCTACGGAGCGTGGCACTACGGTGGACAAAAGATGCTGGGCATCAACAACGTCGAACTCATCTCGGACCGCCCGTTGGAAGTGAACCTGCGCGAGATGAGGGAGGTGAAACGCGCCTGGCCGGACCGGATCGTCATCGCGTCGGCAATGGTCGAATCGAAGCCAGAAGCATGGCATGACATCGTCCGCCGCATCGAAGACACCGGCGCGGACGGGATTGAACTGAACTACGGATGCCCGCACGGCATGAGTGAGCGCGGAATGGGCAGCGCCGTGGGTCAGGTGCCGGAGTATTGCGAGCAGATTACGCGCTGGGTGAAGGAGGCCTGCCGAATTCCGGTGATCGTGAAGCTTACTCCCAACATCACGAACATTGTGTACCCCGCACGCGCAGCGGTTGCCGCTGAGGCCGATGGCATCTCGTTGATCAACACCCTGAACTCCATCGTCGGCGTGGATCTCGAAACACTGCGCATCACGCCCAGCATCGGCGGTAAGAGCGGCCACGGGGGCTTTGCGGGCCCGGCCGTCAAGCCGATTGCACTGCACATGCTGTCTGCGTTGGGCACCGATGAAATCGTGTCGCGGTCCAGAATCCCCATCTCCGGGATGGGCGGAATCTCAACCTGGAAGGATGCGGCGGAGTTTCTGCTTCTGGGAGCGAGCAGTCTGCAAGTATGTACGGCCGTGATGCACTATGGCTTTCGGGTCATCGAAGACCTCTGCGATGGGCTTTCGAACTGGATGGACGAAAAGGGGTTCAAAAGCGTCAGCGAGGTCGTGGGCCAGAGCCTGCCACAGATTTCTAATTTCGCGAACTTCAACCTCGCATTCAATGCTGTGGCGCGCATCGACACGGGACGATGCATCAAGTGCAATCTCTGCTACGTGGCTTGCCATGACACAGCCCACCAATGCATCGATCTGATCGAAGGGCAAAATGGCCAACGGCCACAGCCAAGGGTTCGTGAGCAGGATTGCGTGGGGTGCCGTCTATGCTACAACGTCTGCCCCGTGGAGCAGTGCATCGAGATGGCGGAAGTGCCCAACGGGCGCCCGGCCATATCCTGGAACGAGCTGTGCCAGTCTCAGCCGGAAGTCGCCGAGGACTGGGAAGCAATGAAGCGTTATCGCCAGCAGAATGGAATCGAGGTGCACTAGACTCCGGTGCATAAGAGCTATGTCGCTGCTGATCAAAAACGGTGAGATCGTCGCCTCCGATTCGCGCTTTCGGGGCGATCTGTACATCGAAGACGAGACGATAACCCGCATTGGAGCTGTTCTCGATGCCCCCGCCGGGACAGAAGTCATAGACGCCGCTGGAAAACTGGTCTTCCCGGGATTCATCGATCCTCACGTCCATATCTACTTGCCGTTTATGGCGACCTTCGCCAAGGACACTCACGAGACGGGAAGCATTGCGGCGTTGATCGGCGGCACCACGACATTCATCGAGATGTGCTGTCCATCGCGCAACGATGACGCGCTGGAAGGCTATCACTTATGGAAGTCGAAAGCCGAAGGCAACAGCGCCTGCGATTACACCTTCCACATGTCGGTTACAAAGTACGACGACAGAACGGAACCGCAACTTCGAGAGATCGTGAAAGACGGCATTGCCTCTTTCAAGATCTTTCTTGCTTACAAGAACTTCTTCGGCGTTGATGATGCCGAGATATACCAAACCCTGGCCCTCGCGAAGAAGCTCGGCGTCATTGTGACCGCGCACTGCGAGAATGCAGAGCTGGTCAGCCGCCTGCAGGCCAGCCTGCTCGCGCAAGGCAGGACCGGACCCGAGTGGCATGAACCTAGCCGGCCGGAGTCGGTGGAGGCCGAAGGCACATTCCGCTTCGCGACCTTCCTCGAAAACACAGGTGCGACCGGTTACGTCGTGCATCTGTCGTGCGGCCCCGCATTGGAGGCAGCGACTAACGCCAAAGCGCGCGGCGTCAACATTTCCGTGGAGTCGGTGCTGCCCCACCTTCTATTGGACAAGACTTATGCCGAACGGCCGGGCATCGCGGGCATGAAACACGTGATGTCACCACCGTTACGCGAGAAGCGTAATCTGGACATCCTCTGGAGTGCGCTTGCAGATGGGTCGATCGACACTGTCGGCACCGATCACTGCCCCTTTGACACAGAGCAGAAGCTACTCGGCAAAGACGCGTTCACGCAAATTCCCAACGGCATACCTGGCATTGAGGATCGAATCAATCTGCTCTACACGTACGGGGTTGCGCGTGGCAGACTCGACTTGCAGCGGTTTGTAGACGTCGCTAGCACCAAAGCTGCCAAGCTGTTCGGATTGTTTCCGCGCAAGGGAACGATCGCAGTGGGCAGCGATGCCGATCTGGTGATCTACGACATCGGCTACAGAGGCGTCGTCTCCGCCAGGACACAGGCCATGAACAACGACTACAGCGGGTTCGAAGGATGGCCCATTGAGGGCCGTCCGGCGATCGTCACGGTGCGTGGCAAGGTTCAAGTGAAGGATGGCAGTTTTGTGGGCGATCGCAAGCGCGGCCGCTTGTTGCGGCGAGAGCCAACTCACTTCTGAAAACCCAGAGAGACTATGAGCCTAGATCCGAAGCGAACTGTTGCTGAGCTGAAAGAGTTACGCGCACTCACTGCCGACGAAAACGGCGCTCAACGCGTCGCTTGGACCGACACCTGGCTGAAGGCCCGCCAGTGGTTTCAATCGAAACTGGACGGTCTGCCGGTTGAGCATCATCACGATGCGGCCGGCAATAGTTGGGTCACTCTGGCAGGCGCGTCCGAGAAAACTCTCCTGCTGGGCAGCCACCTGGACTCCGTGCCGAACGGCGGATGGCTTGACGGAAGCCTGGGCATGATGGCAGCGCTTGAGGTTCTCCGGCGGTTCTCGGAGGAGTACAGTGGCCGGCCGCCCGTAACTGTCCGCGTCGTTGATTGGGCGGACGAAGAAGGCGCGCGATTTGGTAGAAGCCTGTTGGGATCCTCTGCCTTTGCCGGCACTCACAGCATTGAAGCGGACCGGGTTCGCACGGACAAGGACGGAATTCGTCTGGACGCAGCGCTCCGCCGGTGCGGTGTTGAGATCGATCGCTTTCCCGAGGCTCAACGGGAGCAGCGGAACGCGGCCGCGTATTTGGAGTTGCATATTGAACAAGGCCCAGTCCTGGAAAAACTGGGTCTGCCGCTTGCCGTGGTGCTCGGCACCAAGGGCGTGGAGCGCCATGCCATTACGTTCCTCGGACAGGAGGCTCACTCTGGTTCGACCCCGATGAGCGCCCGCTGCGATGCGCTGGCACCAGCTGCCAAGCTGGCCCTGGAAATCCGGCCGATTGCGCGCAAGCACCCGAACGCGGTCTCGACAATGGGTAGTCTCAAGACATTTCCTGGCATCGTTACTGCCGTGGTTGGACGTTGTGAAGCCACGCTCGATCAACGCGATCTCGATGCCGAGGTCCTGGCTCAGATGTTTCGCGAGGCGCGCGACGCCAGCCAGCGTTTTGCCGCCGAAGAGAACTGCAGCGTTGAATGGTCGCGCATCTGGAGCATTGAGCCCGTGCCCTTTCACCCGGCGTTAATCAAGCTGTGCGAGGAAGCGATTCAAGAAACGTCGGGCCACGTCCACAGCCTTCCGTCCGGCCCTCTACATGACGCCGCTGAAGTGGCGCGAGCGGGGATCCCGGTGGTCATGATGTTCGTCCAGTCACTGAAGGGCATTAGCCATAACAAAATCGAGGATACGCTGGAAGAGCACTTGGAATTAGCGGTGATGGCGATGGACCGCCTGGCTACTAAAACTGTTGAGTGGATCCAAAGAGCCTAGTCAAGGAGTAACGGAGTATGGCAGCCTCGGCAATTGAAATAAAGCGCATTAGTCACTGGATAGCTGGAAAACCGTCGCTGTCAAAGTCTATGCGCTCGGGCGTTGTGTGGAATCCTGCCACCGGTGAGCAGCAGGCGAGTGTTGACTTTGCCAGCGCCGAGGAAGTGGATCATGCGGTCGCCGTCGCTCAAGAGGCTTTCGGCGCATGGCGGGCCACACCTTTGTCGCGCCGTGCGGAAGTGATGTTCAAGCTGCGGCAACTGGTGGACGGCAACCGCGAAAGAATCGCGCGGATTCTTACGCTCGAACATGGCAAAACCCTGCCCGATGCGATGGGCGAAGTCGCCCGCGGGCTGGAGAATATTGAGTTTGCCTGTGGCATACCGAATCTATTGAAGGGCGGTTTCTCCGAACAGGCCAGCCGCGGCATCGACATCTACCAGATTCGTCAACCACTCGGCGTCGTGGTGGGGATTACACCCTTCAACTTTCCAGCCATGGTTCCAATGTGGATGTTCGCCAACGCAATTGCTTGCGGCAACGCGTTCATCCTGAAGCCCTCGGAGAAAGACCCGTCGGTAAGCCTGCTGCTGGCCGAACTGCTGCAGGAAGCCGGCCTTCCCGATGGCGTATTCAACGTCGTGCACGGAGATCGGGTCGCCGTTGATCGATTGCTGGAGCATCCGGACGTGAAAGCTGTCAGCTTTGTCGGCTCCACTCCGGTGGCCAAGTCAATCTATGAAACGGCAACCCGCCACGGGAAGCGCGTCCAGGCATTGGGCGGCGCCAAGAATCACATGTTGGTCCTGCCGGACGCCGACATCGCGATGGCCGCTGACGCGGCTGTTTCCGCCGCTTATGGCTCCGCGGGCGAGCGATGCATGGCCATTTCGGTGGTGGTTGCTGTAGGAAACGTGGCGGATCCGCTCATTGCCGCGATCCGGGAACGCCTGTCCAAGATTAAAGTGGGTCCGGGCCTTGAAAGCGGCAACGAAATGGGGCCATTGATCACTCGTGAGCATCGCGACCGGGTCGCTTCGTACATCGAGCGTGCCGCCTCCGAAGGCGCAACCGTGATTGTCGACGGCCGTGAGGATGGGGTCTTCACGCGCCCCGGGCATTTTCTGGGCGTATCTCTGCTCGACCATGTAAAGCCGGGAATGCGGTGCTATACGGATGAAATCTTTGGGCCCGTGTTGAACGTCATGCGCGCCGCGACCTACGAAGAAGCTCTCCGCGTTATCAACGGCAATCCGTACGGCAACGGCACCGCCATCTTCACTCGTGATGGAGGCGCGGCGCGCCAATTTCAGTTCGACGTCGAAGTTGGGATGGTCGGCATCAATGTCCCGATCCCCGTGCCGATGTCCTATTACAGCTTTGGAGGCTGGAAATCATCCCTGTTTGGCGACCTGCACATGTACGGCCCCGAAGGAGTTCAGTTTTATACACGATCCAAAGTGGTCACCGGCCGTTGGCCGGATCCGGGTACCAGCCGCGTCGATCTAGGCTTCCCGCAAGTACGCTAGCCTGACAGTTAGCGAGTGAAGGTGGCCGCGGGAGCCGCCTTTATTCAGGAGCCTTAGCTGGCCGGCACACTGCGCCGTGCGCCCACTTTCTTTGTATGGAGCAAAGAGTCGAGTGAAGCCTGCGGTCGAGCATTCAACAATCCGATTCCATCTCAACGGGTCGCCTGTGGAAGCGCGGGGCCTCCCTATCTCGACGACGCTGTTGGATTTTATACGAGCCCAGGGTCTGACCGGCACTAAAGAAGGCTGCGCGGAAGGGGAGTGCGGCGCATGTACAGTTGCTGTCGTGAAGGGCAACGATTCCGGCAGCCAGTATGTGCCCATGAACAGTTGTCTGCTGTTACTGCCCATGGCGGACGGTCTTGAGATCTATACGGTGGAAGCGCTGGCCCGCGCTGGCACGCTTGCCGAAGTGCAGCAGGCAATGGTCGACCGCGGCGGCTCGCAATGCGGGTACTGCACGCCCGGCTTCGTCATGAGTCTGTTCTGCGAGCAATACCGGCCCGGACGGACGACGCCGTGCGACGTGCAGGCTTTGGGTGGCAACCTGTGCCGCTGCACTGGTTACCGGCCTATCCGGGATGCGGCGCGGTCGCTTGGACCTGCTCCTCTCGGCGAACCTCGCGACCGGTTGATGAAGCCTGCGCCGCCGCGCTCGACGGGCACCTATCAGCACGACGGTTCGGTGTTCTTCCGGCCGGACACAATCGCGGAATGCCTCGATCTACTACACGAACATCCGAAGGCCCGCCTCGTTGCGGGAGGTACGGATCTGGCGGTCGAGTCGAACCTTCGGCACCTGCGCTTTCCGGCTTGGATCAACGTCGATGCTCTCGCGGAGCTATGCGATTTCCTGGATACGCCAGATTCGCTCCGCGTTGGCGCGGCACTTACTTTGAGCGAAATCGAAGCTCGAAGGCTGCAAATGCCCCAATCATTCCGCGATTGGGTGTCGCTCTTCGCCTCGCCGTTGATTCGCAACCGCGCGACACTGGGCGGCAATCTCGCTACCGCTTCCCCAATCGGAGATGCCGCGCCTTGGCTATTGGCGCACGACGCAGCGGTCGTGATCGCCTGCCGCGACGGCGACAGGACGGTCGCCTTGGATTCATTCTTCCACGGCTACCGGCAAACAGCACTGGCCGCGGATGAGATCCTCAAGGCG
>JBAUOG010000938.1:0-6398 GCA_049579625.1 Bryobacteraceae bacterium | reverse complement strand
AGCATATTCAGGAACGCGAGCAGATTCTTGTCAGGCGTTTTGTTCAGTCGCTCGATGATTATTTCGCAGTAGCGTGCAAAAATACCTAAAAGTGCCCCGGCAACGCCTACGGTAGAACTCGGCGTGTCCCATCCGGCCACATATTCAGGCAGCATCTCGCGGACCTGGCGCGCAATATCTCGTGCCGTTCTACTGTCCACCTTGGGAGCCGGGCGCATCAAGCCACACTTCCTGAAAGATAAAATGGAAAAACAAGATTGAAGAAATTGTTAGTTACTCGAACACGGTACTGAATATTGATGAGCAGTACCTCTCCCCGCCCTTTAGTCTCGACCCCGATGTCGAGAACATCGATTCTCGGTTCCCACCGCACTAACGCGTCGTGCACTTCCTGCTTTACCAGGCCAATCGTTTCGGAGTCGTTCACCGCGAAGACCAGCCGGTGAATGCCGCATCCGAAATCGGGGCGCATAACCCGCTCTCCCGCCGCCGTGGCCAGAATGATCCATATGGAGTCTTCAATATTAGACGCGGCCTCCGTGAGCGCGATATGAGATGCGTCATCTTTGTCACGGTCAACTGGAAACTTCCATCCTCTACCCAGAAAGTCCGCTGCCATAACCGCCCTTTCAATTACCGATAAGCAGGTCGCCTTCTTTGGCCGCTTGTGGTCCCATGTGTACTGCCTTCCGCTCCTTCAGTTGATGTTTACGATAGCGCCCTTAATCGTCATGGGTGCGCTGGACTCGACGTCCATGGTGCTGGCAGCCTGAATTTTCACGTCGGATTGCGACGAGATCTCAATCCCGTTTGCCTGCAACTTCATCCGTCCAGTGCAGCTAATGGAGATGCTGTTGTCGGACGCCTTGATGGTGATGCTGTTGCCGCCGGTCTTGTCTATGATCTCGATCTTCTCGTCACCGTCCGTATCGTCCAGGCGGATCAGATGTCCGCTGCGGGAGTGCACCACCCGGAGGTTGTTCTTGCCGTCCCTATTCTCGGCGGGCGGCGCGTCCTGCCCGTTCCAAAGAGCGCCCACGATGTAGGGGAACTGTATGTCGCCATGCTCGAATGCCACCAGCACTTCGTCATTCACTTCAGGTAGGAAATAAATGCCGCGGCCGACACCCGCCATGGGGGTGGCAATACGAGCCCACCAGCTTTCGTCGCTATCGGAAAGCCAGGGGAATTTCACCTTAACGCGGCCCATGTGATCGGGGTCCTTGTTGTTGGTGACAATTCCCACGACAACGCCGAACACGCGGCTTGCGCGATCCTGATCAACCGGAGCGACTACATCGAGCAAATGCTGGGTCATGAGGAGGAGTTCCTCTTTGCTGTGAAACTGGTGAGATAACCGCCGCCATCGAGGGTATGAGTGGCCTGGTCGACATAGTACCTGCCATTAAACCGTGGACCAAGGCCCTCCAGTTTTATAACTTTGCCAGCCCGCAAAGCAGGCAGGCCGATGGTGGCGCCACTGCCAGTCACCAATTCGATGGCGTGATCGTTATAGATGGCGCGGGCGTGCTCGTCGGCCTCGGCTTGCGATGCAACCGGTGTGTTCACCCGCACGTATTGCCGTGGTCTGCGAAACGCATCGGACCAAACGTCGCCCCCTTTCTTCGATCCCCCCATGCTGCCGTTCTGGTCAGAAGTGCCGGCTTTGCCAACGATCTGGCTCTTGTTCTTCGGGTCGTACCCCCGAACACTGACGTCGCTGACCGGACTCCGGGCATTCAATACGGGGTTGAAACTCTTGAGAGGAAAGATGTTGGGCCCCGACAAACTCTGCGCGTGACCCCAGACCAGGGTGTAGGTCTCTTCCTCGGATTCTTTCATTTTCCGGAAAATAAGCTTCTTACCTTCTGCCAATACTTCGAAGTGGATGCGCGCCGCCCGCAAGCGTATAAACTCGAGATCGGTCCGGTTCGGTTGCATCACGTAGTCGTACTGAACTCCGGGGTCTTCCGCCTCGGGTTCTAAGCCGATATCGCGCGCGATCTTCTCGACGATTTGCTTGTCTGTCATTTTTTGAAACGTGCGCGTGTTACGGCTACCCTGCAGCCAGTGCAGCCGGGTATGCCCTTCGACGGCGATAGTAGGTACTCCGCTGTCAGGGAAGGTTGGGCTGATTGTGGTGATCTCGCCGTCGATCATGTCGTGCAGGTCGTCCACATAGCCGAGTGCGATCTTCACGCCATTGCCTTCTTGAAACAGATCGGCGTCGGCGGTGTGAGTCCAGCGCATCTCGGGGTATGGGTTCGCGATGGTCAGGCTGAATGTGTCGAGGGTATCCGGTTTGCTCACAATCGAGATCTGTTCGAGATTGGCGGAGACGTCGGCCGAGAGCCGCGTTCCATTCACCTCGACACGGAATGCCGGCGCAAAGTAGTTAGCCATTGGTCAGCACCGGAATGATAAGGGTCCGTCCGACTCTGAGCTTCCTGGGATCCCTTAGATTGTTGGCATCGGCGATAGGGCGCCACTTTCCGGGATCGCCATATTCCCGCACAGCGATCAGATCCAGCCGGTCGCCAGCCTTCACCGCGCGCGTCTTCCTGTGGTCGGCCGACTGGGTCGGATTCTCCTGGACCAGCACCTTGACCGGGATAAACTCTTTGAAAACCACATTCAGTGTGGCACGCACCGGAGTTCCATCGGCCACGAAAAGCGTGAACTTCCCACTGACGTGGTCGAGGACGCCGGTGAAGCTGAATCCGCCCCACGTGATCTTACAGATGGGGGGCACATGAGTCTCTGGATTAATTCTAAGGAGACCGTAAATCCGATTGGTGTGATCGCGGACATCGCCCTGCTCCTCGTACGTGTCAAAAAACAACTCCATGCTGAGCGAGCGCGTGTTGCCATGCACGTACTGAAGAATGGGGGCCTCCAGTCCGGGGACAGCAATCTCGGCTATCTGGTTGGACTTGTCGATGCCATACTGCGACGGATTGAATAGAACGTTGATGCGGCTCTGTCCTTGAGGGTCGATGGCGGCGCGTTTAAACTCCATCGCTTAAACCTCTGCGCTCTTTCTCGCTCGCAAGCCTTCGGACCAGCATCTGATAAACCCTGTCGGCGAGGCGGCGGATCTCAACATCGGTCATCGCAGGAGCGCTCGCGGTAGAAGAGGAGCGCGTGGCGCCGGTGAACATCGGAATGGTAGCCGGAATGGAACCGGGCGCTGTCGTTCTCGCTAGCGTCCCCGACGACGCAGCCGAACCGCCTCCAGCTTGCCGGAATACGAAACGATCCACGAACTGATTGCCCGCAGATTCGGGTCCATTGCCAGCGCGTACGTCTCCAGCGTTATAGCGCTGGAGCGCCCTCGTGACGGGGACGGTCAGAACTCGATCCAAAGTATCTACACCCAGCGGTTTCGGATTCTCGGCACGCTGTGTGATTAGCGGGCTGGCCGCGGACGGGACCGGAGTCTGTCCAGTACCACCGGCAGGATCACGGTCGAAAACTCGCCATTCCTTCCCAGCTTCTTGACCTCCTTCCCCTCTACGCAAGGCCTCCTCCGCATCGGTTCGGTTCATCATCGCGGAGGACCCGTAATGGTACACCATATTGGGCGGGATGGGAACGTCGGTCAGTCCATACTCGGTTTGTTCAGCGAATCGGGATTGATCAATGTTTCTGCTTTGCAGCGGTCTTTCGGTACCGCTCTCGTCCGAGAAAGCGCCCGGGACCGGTCCTCCGGTCCCAGAGGCTATTTCGTTCCCGCCTTGGGAGTCTGTTTGTCGATGGACCATTGCGGGCAGCATCGGACCTTCGAATGCCTTAAATGACTTTCTGGGTTCCGCAGTAGTCCTAGGGCTGGTCTCGGGTGGTCCGGCACTCGCCATGAATCTGGATTGCGTAGCGGCCTGCTGGAATTGCGATTCCCACGTTTCCTTCTTTGTCGATGGGTCCCACCCGCTGGCTTGGCGTTGAACTATTTGGGACGTCACAGTTCTGGACACGCTGGTGGTGGCGGGATGTTCGTCGGTGACCGCGGAATGCGCTTCGCGATGTACCACTGCGGAACTCACCGGAGGCTCGGACCTGCTTACGACATAGGGGAGGAAGCGACGGGAAGCTGCCGCAACTGGGGAAGGGCCGCCATCGGCCTCGCGAGGCGAGATCGCCGACTTAAGCTCACTCTTGTCCTGATTCACAAGCGTAACGGCGGACTGGTGTGGGCCTGTCTTGTCCGCCACTCTCGATGTCACGAGCGGATCGTCATGTTCGCCCGCAGTGGCCTCAGCGCCGTCGCGATGCACAATTTGCGTCGCGCTGTTCCCTATCGGCGTGACATCAATCCACTGTGTCTCTGTCTTTTCGCCCGGTTCGGGCGAATTGGCCCTGTCGCGTTGGCGTTGCATTCTCTCGGGTAAGCCCTCATCCACTGGCGCGATACCATGTGACCCGGCGCTCGAGACTTCGCCCACGGCGGAGCGGTGCACAATCTGAGGTGCCTCAAGGTTACCGCTCCGGACGGCCTCAATCCGCTGAGGCCCTGTCTCCTCGCCCAGCACTAGTTGGTCCCTCGCCCTTTGCTTGCGTTCAACTCTCTCGCGTGATTCATCGCTCGACCCGGCAACCGTGGGCTGGCGGTGGACGGACCCCACCACGGTGCTATCCCCGATCCGCGCCGCAGCGATTCCATGTGTCCGTGTCTTTGCGTTCGTTATTTCCTCGCCTGCCCCACCGGGGTCGCGTAGTACTTTCTCTTGTGGCGTCACTGGGGTGTCAGTGCCGTCTCGATGCACGATTTCGGCGGCCTCACTGTTCCCGATCAGCGACGTTTCAGTCTGTTGCGTCTCTGTCTTCGCGCCCAGCACTAGCTGGCCTGCTCCAGGCTTGCGTTGTACTCTATTGCGTAACTCATCGCTCGAACCGGCACCACCGGGCTCGCGATGGACGGTATTCACCGAGACGCTATTCCCGATCCGCGTTACGGCGATTGCCTGAATCCCTGCCTGTTCGCTCCCTACTCGTTCGCTTTCCCCACCGGGTTCTCGTACCACTTTCTCTTGTGACGTCACTAAAGCGTCACCTGCGTCCCGATACACAGTATTGGCCGCCTCACTGTTCCCGATCACTGGCTGGTCTGGCCCAGGCTTGCGCTGCACCCTATTGCGTAAGTCATCGCTCGAACCGGCACCATCGGGCTCGCGGTGGATCGTCTCCACCGAGACGCTATTCCCGATCCGCGTTGCGGCGACTCCCTGTATCCCTGCCTGTTCGCTCCGTACTCGTTCGCTTTCCCCGCCGGGTTCTCGTAGCACTTTCTTTTGTGACGTCATTAAAGCGTCACCTTCGTCCCGATGCACAATTTCGGCGGCCTCACTGTTCCCGGTCGGCGCAGCCTCAATTTGTTGCGTCTCTGTCTTCTCGCCGGGCACTAGCTGGTCTGCCCCAGGCTTGCGTTGCACTCTATTGCGTAACCCATCGCGCGACCCGGTACCATCGGGCTCGCGATGGACTATCTCCGCCGCGAGGCCTTGCTCCGTCGTAGAGAACCCGGTTCGTTGTGTGTCCCTCTGTTCGAACCCGGAATCCCCCACCGGCGCATCGGACTCGCGTTGAACCTCCGCAGAAAGCTGAACAACCGGCCACTCAACGGAGTCAACCTGTTCATGCCCGCCGGGTATAGCTTCGGTCCCAGTCCCGATTCCTGCACAGGCTCGCGGGCTTGTCGGGTTGTTCGCGGCCTTGCTCGAGATTGGATCCGCGTTACCAACGACGTCGGTCTCAGCTTCGACTGAAGCGGCGAACCCGGGTGCGGCGAGCCCAGGACGAGCGTGCTCTAGCGCCTGGGGCATGGTATCGGGAGGAACCTCTCCCTCCGGAATACGACGACCGGAGATCCCTGCCATAGGGACTGGGACTGCGGGTGGCGCAGGGCCGCTGCGCGCCGCGTTTTCGGGGGCCGGCCCTGCGCTCACGTGGCGCTGAATGATGGGTGACTTTGTTACGCCTCCAGAGGGAGCACTTTCGGAGCGGGTCTCGACTGGGTCTGGAGCAACGACGGTGGGTACCCCTGAATTCGGGCGTGGGACTTGAGCCAAAGTCATTCCGGACTGTGGATTTTCACCCCCTGCGAGCCGAAAAGGCCAGCCCGTAAATACAGGAGCAGACCAGATATCGGGTAGCAGAGGGCCGACGCCAGTTCGTCGCCGCACTATATCGAGTAACGGCAGGCGATTGAGACCGGCGAATCCATGGAGCGGTCGGGTAGTCATGCCCAAATGCCGCGCGAAAATTCGCTCGCCGAGTTCGTATTGGAATTCTCTCGCCATTATGCCTTCGCCAGACCCTTGTGGGCGAATTCAAGACTCTCTACAGCTGCCTCGTTAGCGCTCGCCTTCATATCCGGTCCCACCCACTTCACCGGATAGGCC
>JBAUOG010000937.1:0-15718 GCA_049579625.1 Bryobacteraceae bacterium | reverse complement strand
GGATTGTAGTGTCCTTGCCTCCGGACTGCTTGCCGGCTAGAGCGGGAATCGCAGAAAGCTTCGATCCCAGGTCAAAGCCGACGAGCTTCGCGTTCGAAAGGCGAATCGGACCCGCGATGACAAGGCTGCCGGTCGGACCCGCGATGGTCAGGTCGGCGGACAGTGCGCCACCCTGCAGTTTGGACCCAGGCGGCAACACGACCCCCACGGCAGGCAGGGCCGCCTCGAGTTCGTCCAGGCGCATGTCGCTTCCGTTAATCTTCATGTTGAGCGTGGTCGTTTGCTGCTGCGTCTGGTAGGTGCCTGTCAGGCGTGCCACGGCCTTCCCGATCGCGACATCGCCCAGCGTCAGCGTGCCCGCGTCGGTTTTCAGGTTGTGCTCGACGGCATACTTAACCGCCAACGGTCGTTTTGAGGGCTTCCCTTTTGTTGCGAGCTTCCAGTTGTCAAGGTTGAGGGTTCCGTCGGTTTTGGCCATTTGACCATTGGAATCAACGGCACCCTCGAAATCGGCCAGACCTTCGATTCCCGACGACGACGCCACGAACCCCGATGCCGCGAGGTCTAGTTTCCGGACTGTTATGGATGCCTGGAAAGGGGTTGCACCAGTGTTGCCTGGACTGATCGGGCCGCACTTGCCTTTCAAGGTGAAATCGCCGCCACCCGGCACTGAGGCGGTAAGCGCGAAGGGGAACTGCGCCGTTGCCGAGAAGTTTTTCACCTCGAGAGCCACCTTATCGTAAACCTCGGGCTTCTCCGCGGAATTGGCGGTGCCAATCAGCAACCGGCCCTTGTCGACATTTAACTTGTCCACCGACAGGGCGTTGCTCGACGCTTCGCCGGACTTCGCCGCAGACTCAGGTTGCGGGGCGGCCGATGCCGCGGAACTCCCACCGATGCTGGAGAAATTCCAAGTACCGCCAGGACCCCGGAGCAGAGTAATTTGCGGCTCATCGAGCGCGATGCCGGTTATGTGCAGCGTCTTGGAGAAGATGAGCGGCATGATCTCGACCCCAGCTTTGAAAGACTTCGCGGTGACAAACGGCTCCTTGCTGAACGCGGGATCGTCGGCAATGGAGATGTTGTCCGCTGAAACCGTGCCAGAGAACACTGAGAGGCTCAGGTTCCCGACCTTCACTTGCCGGCCCAGCGCAGCGGTCAATTCGGATTCCAGCTTGGGCCGGAAACTGTTCACATTCACCAGACGTGGGAGCACGACGCCTCCCACGATCAGGACACCAACAACGATTGCGCCGATACGAAAGCCTCGACTCATGATGCTCGTGCGCTTCTCAATCGACTTGCGGCTTGCCAGTAGATCTTTCATCGGAAACCTCCAGCAAAAACATGCATTACGTCCCGCGATGGACGGCGCGGAGTTCTGCGGCAAGAGCCTCCGGGCCTTTACCCGGCGAGCGAATAACCTTGAGCACCTCTGTTACGGATACGGGCATCATCTTTTTTACCCGCTCTGTATCTAAAAAACCGCAGTGCCCGACCAGGGATTCGGTGCGTCCGGTAGACGGCGACCGTTCCTCCCGGCGTACGGTCGGTCTCGAATGCCACCTGACAGAAGTCGTCGAATCTTACCAGCACGGGCACAAAACTGCTGGCGTTCTCCTCGCTTTACTGGATGTTCTCCGCCAAGCCCTCACGAGGGCGTAGCCGGGAATAATCCCTGAAGGGCTTGGTCCAGTTTGCCCCGCATCCGCTGGGCGGTGGCCCGGCGTGCAACTAAGCCAGCTAAGAAACACACCGACAGAACTAGCACAATTGCCGCCTTATCCAGCAACACGCCGCGCCCGCGATCGATGAATTCATTTCAGCCATCGCTACCTGCTTCTTCCTAGTGGCCGACGGCCAACACAAGCGTGCAGGCCGTTCAGCCCCGACTGGCGAAGGTAAAGGCTGAACGGATTCAACGCAGCGGCCTATGCGCGCGAGCGAATGATCCTGCTGACGAGCGCAAGACTCAGACTCACCAATCCCAGTAGCGCGAGAACGGGCAGGTTGGAGCCGGTCTTCGGGAGCTTCGTGGGAGCCGGTTCGGCGGAGGACCCCGTCGAGGCAGAGGCAGAGGCTGAGGCCGCTGCCGGCGTGGGCGCCCCGCTCGCAATGAGAAGGGTCTGGTCGCTGGGGATGGTTGCCACCATTGGCATCTTACCCGTCAGCTTTTGCTGCCGGCTCACCATGGTTTGGGGCTCTTCCACGACCTTCGTCGCAGTGACTTTCATACCCTTCTTCACGGCGAATGCATCCACCATTTGACCGTCAACGTTGAACTTCTGGCCTGACGGGATGCTGAACTTCTGGTTCGTGCCGTCTTCCAACGTCAGAATCACCGAATTCGGAGCCTGAATGTACCACACCTTACCCGTCACCGTTTGAACTGTGGTCACCACTTTTGGAGTGGTGGTATGAATGGTGGTCTTCTGCACCTTCATACCGGGTCTCAGGTCGTGAACCCCGAGCATCTTCCCGTCCACATCGATCCTGGCGCTTTCGGGAACGTTCGGGAAGTCGCGAATTAGGCCGTCTTCCATTTTCACCATGACGTCATTGCCGGACACATACATGATTTCTCCACGTTCGATCGTGACTTCCGAGGTCGAAGGGCCGTGAGCTACGCTTGTGGACGTCTGAACTTGGGCATAAGCCGCGGTGACAAGGAACGCGGCGGTGCCCGCTAGAAGCAGTGAGATCTTGATTTTCGCTAACATTACTGACTTACCTCCTCAGGTTTGATTTGACTGCGCAAGGCACTGCGTTCGGTTGCAGGCCCATAGAAATCCGTCGCCTTTGCTTGAACGATAAATCGCTGCGGCGCATCGCCGACGAAGTAGAACGGAAAACAGGTCACCAGAGTAAGCGTCGGCGAGCCTTGGTCGGCCACCACGCTGACATCATCCGGCGAGACGATTTCGGTCTTCTCCACCACGTAGTGAATCGTGCTATCTGGCGTGACCAGTTCCAGATGCGCACCAACCGAGATATCTTTCAGAGGCCGGAAGAATCCGTCACGATGGCCGGCGAGAGCTGTATTGCCGGGAGTTCCGACCCTTGCGGTTCCAATGATCCGGCCGACGCCCCGGTTGAGCGTGAGGTCGTCGGTACCATCGAACACGGGAACCTCAATCTGCAGGCTGGGAACGCGAAGTACGCCGACCGGGCGATCTTGCTTCGAGATCAGGCTCTCACGGTATTCGCGTATTCGCTTTTCGCTCCAGAGCGAAAAATCGACAGGCCGATCAATGGAAGGGTCGAGCGCACTCTGCTTCGGCCGAGGAAGCGCTGTCGGCTGATGGAAGCTGCGCAACGCCAAGCGGCTTTCCACCCCATACTCCAAGCGGACCCAGCCGTAGGCTGAAAGCAAACCAACGCCCAGTACAAGGAGAAGCTTCTCCGCTCGCGCCCATTTGCCGCTGATAACTGCCAAATCCGGCACCCCCAGCCGATACTACCCCTCTCGCACCACACCTGACTAAGCAGGGTTTAACTTATCACAAGTTAGCCTCGATTAGCACAGGTTTAGAGCGTTATATTGCATGTGTTCAAACAACGTTGCTGCTGGGCCTTAGCCGAAGCTCGGGAGAATAAGCCGGCAGACCGCTGGCACTCGCGCTGCTACCCGCCTGCAAGGAGCACTAACTGTAGTCTAAGGCACAGCGGAGAGTAAGCAAGCTAACCTATTGGCGAGCTGCCGTACCGTGTCCTGCTTCGCCATAGACGCTCTATTTTTATTTCGTGATAGAGCAAGAATAGTCTAGGGCAAACCGAAACGCCTTTGCCTTCTACGCGCCCGCGGCATTGGTTGATCCGGCTCTGCCGGGCTCGACCCACGCGAGAAACAGTTTGTAACCCACGGACAATATGATTGCGCCGACGAACAGGCCGATGATCCCCATCGCGACGAACCCACCGATGGCGCCGAGGAAGACCACGGCAGTTGGCACTGAGGCCCCACGGCCCAGCAACAGGGGCTTCAGCACGTTGTCCAAGAGAGCAACGAAGATACACCAAATCAGGAAGATGACAGCCGTGGTGGTAGTTGCGGTCGCAAAGACGAAAATGACTGCGGGAATGAGTACGAGCGCCCCGATCTGCAGGACAGCAGCAACGAGAAAGACCACGGCCCACAAGCCCGCCCCCGGCAATCCCGCGACGAGAAATCCGATTGCAGCTAGCACGGTTTGAATGAGTGCTACCCCAAGAATGCCGGAGGTGACGCTGCGGATAGTGGAACCGACAAGGTCCTGGAACTCAGCGCCCCGCTCGCCAAACAGCCGGTTGGCAAACGCGCGCGTTACTGCTGCGGCGCTTTGGGCCTTAGCAAGCATTGCTCCCGAAATGAGAATGGAGAAGAAGAACTGCAGCACAGTTAGCCCGATGCCGGCAGACGCGGACAGCAGGCCCGGCAGAATAGTCTTCAGCTGCGGCGCGAGCGTCTTCAGGGCCTCGGCGAAGTCGTTCGCGGCCATGCTCCAGATTCGGTTCAACGGACCACCGATAAGTGGCCAACTTTCGACGTTGGGCGGCGGTGGTGGAACCATGAAGGTTCCTTCGTTCATATGCTGAGTCAAGCTGCGGGCGCCCTCAACCGTACTGTTAGCCAACAGAACAACCGGAACGATGAGAACCGCCAGCAGAAGAACGGTCCAGATGCCGGCTGCCCATCCCCCACGCCCCTTGAGACCGCTCTGCAGCCTCCGGACAGTGGGATAAGAAGCCACGGCAATGATAATACCCCAAGCAACAATGGGAACAAAGGGGGCCAGTATCAGGAGACACACGGCCGCAAGTAAAGCAACCAGGCCGACGTTAATGGACACTTCAACGGCCCGGGCAATATAGTTGTTGTCCGTTGCAGATTTTTCGATGGTCACGGTCTGAGTCCTCCCGAAGTGCTGTGCGCCTACTGTCAGAACATGCAGATCGAAAACAGCGGCGGTTGGGAATTACCTGACATTTGCTGCGGCATCATGCGCGGCCAGAGCTAAGGTGGCCGCGTGGACTGCCACCGCAATCAGAATACCTGTCATCGTTAGTCCTAGCAAGGCGATCATGATAGAAATCACCCTTGATACCCTATGTACCGGCCTGAAATCGCCGTAGCCCACGGTCGTTGCGGTGACGAAGGACCAGTAGACGCTGTCGAATCGCGACCACCCTTCCTTCTTGCCGGCCACCAGTCCCAATACGGCGATGGCCGCCGCCAAACTTAGGAGCAAAGGCAAGCCTAACCATAGTCCGAAGCCGAACTGCTTGAGGAATGTGATCGTCAGACCTGAAAACAGCAAGTCATTCACCTCACGTTCAGCCGTGTTCGGCTCCAGCGATTACGGTAGCGTCCTTTGAAGCTCCGATGGGATCGGAGAACGCCTATCAAACCGCTGTAAGAGAGTCCGATTCTTGACCGTCCACTATATCTTACCCAGTCCACGGGGTTGTTCGATTTCAGAACAAAATCGGGGTGTTTCGTCTTCGGCGTGGCGGCCTGAACGCACATTCGCCGCGTCCGAAGTGTTGACGCCTTTCCATCGGCAATTGGGAACTACGGGCGCCCCGCGTCGAGCAGACTGACCTTCCCTGAATCCAGGGCGTAATCCGCCGCCAGGACCTTGACCCCGTGCTTCTCCACCGCATCCTTCAGTACCGGTTCGGATTCGCGAACCTGCTGGGCCACGCGTCGCGCGTTTGCAATCACGCAGTTGTGGATCCTGTCCCCCGATTCCTTACGGGACGCTTCGACCGAAGGCTGAATGGCTGCCACCAATGCCTTAATATGTCCCGCGGCGGTTCCGCCCTCGACTGCGGCGGAGACCGCGCCACACTTCTCGTGGCCCAAGACCATGACGAGCTTGGTACCCAGGTGCTCCACCGCATACTCGATGCTGCCCAGAACCGCGTCGTCCACGATGTTCCCGGCCACCCGGATAACAAAAAGGTCGCCCAGCCCCTCATCGAACAGTAGTTCCGGCGAAACTCGGGAGTCGGCGCAGCCGAGGATTACCGCGAAGGGATGCTGCCCCGCTCCCAGTTCCTTGCGGCGAGCCAATGACTGATCCGGGTGCTGTTCCTTATGTAGGACGTAGCGCTGATTTCCCGCCATCAGCTTGGCTAGCGCGTCATCCGCCGCCGGACCAGCTGCCGGCTCTTGGGCCAAGGCGCCGACGCCCGCCAGCAGAGAGATTAAGTATGACTTCTTCATAGATTTGTCGGTTCATTGTATAAAAGATGCTCCCGGCGATTTCGATTCGTCCTCGAGTGAGCAGGCCTGCTGTCCCCGGAACCTGTCCACTGTTCCGATGCGGGCAATCGGCCCAAGAGGTCCGACATTTGAGCGTTGTAGGGAGCGGCAATCAGGACATCGGCCAAAGTCAGCGCCCGTGTTTCATTCTCAGCGAAAATGAGGTCCGGTCCTGTCCGGTCCCCATTTGCGAGGGAGTGACGAGTGATAGTCTTCATCTGGCAATGGCGACCCTCTAGAAAGGTGAAGACGGAATGATTCGGAAAACAGAACAGGCGATTGCGTCGATTCGAGAGAAGTCGACAGGAACAGAAAGTCTGAAGTCAACGAGACGGCGGCAGCACAGCGTTGTCCTTTTGTGTTTGGGATGGGCGATGTCCGGGTTATCTCTTGAAGCGCAAAGCGTGCAGGACCTCCAAACCGAGATCCAGCAGATGAAGCAGCTCTATGAACAGCGAATCGCCTCTCTTGAAGGACGAATTGCATCGCTCGAACAGTCTAACCTCTCGATGACTCGAGCCACGGCGGAAAATGTCATCTCCGCAAAAGACCTTCAGAGCGAAGTGACAAAAGAGGTGACTGCGCAGTCACAGCCGAATTTAACGAGCGCTCAAAGAACGGAGGTCGAACAAACGCAATTGGGGACCACACCCTACTACGACGAGATCCAGGATTCTCAGAAGGTCGTTGAAGAACTGAAGCAGCAAGTCAAAGCATTCGAATTCCATGGCTACCTGCGGTCGGGGGTGGGACTCAACAGCGAAGGCGGGCAAATGGTTGCCTTTCAGGCACCGGGGGCGCCGGCGAAATATCGACTGGGGAACGAGGCCGAAACTTACGGCGAATTCATCTTCGTAAACAATTGGATCAACCCAAGCCAGGATCCCGACAAGGCCTGGATGAAGACGGAGGTGTTGCTACAGGCCAATACGACGCAATCCCAAAACTATGCCAATAACGATCAGTTCCGGCTGCGCGAAGCATTCATTCAAGTGGGGAACGTATTGCCCACTCAGCCGTCGGCGGATTTCTGGGCGGGCGAACGCTATTACCGGCGGCAGAACATCGATATTAACGACTTCTTTGTGTTAGACACAAGCGGCTACGGCGGCGGATTCGAGAACCTCAACCTGAAATTCGGACAGGCTGCCGTGGCGTACCTGGGAGGCGCAAAAGACGATTTGATTACCGATAACGGGGCCTACCCGAAGAGTGTGCTGGATGCGCGGCTGTACGGAATCAAACTTCTGGGAGGGGAGCTGGGGCTGTGGTACGACTACTCGTTCTCGAAAGGGGGCCTTCTCGACAACGGCACGCAGGTGCCATCTGAGGGAGGTTGGGCGATTGGGATAGGACACCTGAAGCAGGAGTGGGCCGGTGGTTTCAACCGCGTCTCCTTCCAATACGGAACCGGCAATGCCGCGAACTTCTCGACAAGCATCTTCGAGCCGACCGTGCATCTACCTAACGCGAAGACGTTCCGCTTTACCGATAGCGCCGTCATTCAGCCCAACAATCATTTCGCGATGCAACCGATCTTTATTTATCAGTCGCAAACAGACGGCAATCCCACCAACGGCACCAACACCTGGGTGTCGTTTGGCGCTCGGCCGGTCTGGTTCTTCACCGAACACATTTCGCTGGCGTTTGAGGCCGGATTTGACCACACCCAGAGCGGGTTGGGCCTTTACGATGGCTGGCTGAGAAAATACACGATCGCGCCACAAATTGCAGCGGGCAGGAAGTTCTTCAGCCGCCCGGTGTTGCGGGCTTTCCTAACGTACGCCAACTGGTCGGAAGGGCTTAAGGGATTCGTGGGCGTGCCGGTGTTTACCAACAAGACGTCTGGTTGGGACTTTGGGCTGCAAGGAGAAACGTGGTGGTAAGGGCCGCTTCAGGCTTGCGATGGCCGCAACTGCGGCCTCGCGCCGGTTCACGGTCAGATGGAAGGTTGGGCCGTCATCGAGTACAGTGCGAAGAATTTCGAGAATCCGAACCATCTGGCGATCCCTACGTTTTGAATATCGCGCCCGTCATCTTTCTGAAGATAATATAGCGAAGAACTGGATTCGCTGTGGCGCCTATTGCGCTTTATCCCGATCCTCTGCTGGCAGAAGTGCTGGTCACGTCCAGTCCAGTTTGTTTCCATTGCACCCCGCACTATTTCCTCTTATACTATTGGGTTCGTAACGCAATTTGAAGGTCAGTTTGCTTTTCCACCGCGGAGACAGGAAGCGGATGCAAACATCGCGTCGAGGGTTTATTGGCTTGATGGCCGGAGGCGGCGCGGTGGCGCTGGGGCTCGACATCAGTCCCGTGGTCGCCCAGGCTCAAGTACTCAAGACCTCACAGACGAAAGAGACCCGTTCGAACTGCCCGTATTGTTCGGTGTGCTGCGGCGTCATCATCCACACGGCGACCGATGGCGCCAAGAACGTAATTCCGCAAGTAGTCCATGTTGAGGGCGACCCCGACAATCCGACGAATCGAGGAACGCTTTGCCCTAAAGGCGCCGCGCTCCAGCAGGATTGCGTCAATGATCGCCGGCTGACAAAGCCGCAGGTCCGGCGCCCTGGAAAGTCAGATTGGGAAGACATTTCGTGGGACCAAGCGCTGGATGAGATCGCCAGGAGGGTTAAGGACACCCGCGACAAGGGATTCGTCCACGTCGATTCGCACGGGCGGACCGTAAACCGCTGCGAGAATATCGCCTTCGGCGGCGGCGCCACCGATACCAACGAATTCTGCTGGACAGTTGTCAAGACAATGGCCGCTTTGGGGGTTGTGCGCCACGAGAACGTGGCGCGAACTTGACACGGTCCATCGGTTCCCGGTCTGGGAACCACGTTCGGCCGCGGGGCCATGACCAATGGATGGACGGACTTCGCAAACTCCGATGTGTTCTTGATCATGGGAGCCAATCCAGCCGAAAACCACCCGTGTGGTTTTAAGTGGGCGATTGAAGCGAAGCGGAACCGGAACGCACGCATGATCGTGGTGGACCCGCGCTTCACCCGTACCGCCGCCACCGCTGATTTCCATGTCCCGATCCGCGCCGGCACCGATCTAGTCTTTGTTGGCGGGCTAATCTTCCACGTGATTGAGAACAATCTCTTCGCGCGCGATTACGTATTGCATTACACCAACGCCTCGTTCATCGTTGACGACGATTTCCGCCTGACCGAAGACGGCGTCTTTTCGGGGTTCGACGAGGCGGGCTCTACTTACGACCGAAGCTCCTGGAATTACAAGGCCCACGGAGGAACGTCCGCACCGGGCACCCTGCCGGAAAGCATGCCGACCGACCCAACTCTGCAGGACCCCCGTTGTGTCTTTCAGCTTCTGCGCAGTCATTACTCACGGTATACGCCAGAAATGGTCGAACGCATGACTGGTGTGTCCCAGGCAAACTTCTTGAGGGTCGCTGAAGAGTATGCCGGTATTCGCCGCAATGGGGACATGACGAAGACGGGAAACCTCATTTACTCCCTGGGCTGGACTCATCATTCCACCGGCACGCAAACGATTCGCACCGGCGCCATTCTGCAGCTCTTGCTCGGCAATGTCGGCCGGCCCGGCGGCGGCGTTAACGCACTGCGTGGACATGCCAATGTGCAAGGAGCCACCGACGTCGCCATTTCCTGGGATAGCCTTCCGGGATACTTGAAGCCCCCCATGGCGGCCGACCGAAGCTTCGCTGCGTGGATGAAGCGCATTACCCCAACGCAGTCCAAGCCGAATGAATGGGCGTCGCTGAATTACTGGAGCAACACACCCAAGTTTGCTGTTTCGCTGCAAAAGACCCTTTACGGTCCTGCTGCAACCGCCGCGAATGGCTGGTGCTACGACTACATGCCGAAACGTCCCGAAGGACGCGGCTGGTGGGCGCTCGCCGAAGAGGCCCTGGCCGGAAAAGTAGACGGGGCCTTTTGCTTCGGCATGAACATGCTGGCGTTGAGCGCTTGCACTGGTCGGGCTGTCTCCGCCTTCAGCGAACTCGATTGGCTGGTGGTTTGCGAAATTTTCCCGGATGAGACCAGTGAGTTCTGGCGCGCTCCCATGATTACGCCGGAGCAGCGGGCAAAGATCAACACGACCGTGTACCGCTTGCCGGGTGCGGGCTTTTCCGAAAAGCCGGGAACTATGGTGAACTCAGGCCGGGTTCTCCAGTGGAGAGACGCCGCGACCCCTCCGCTGGGCGACGCCAAAATCGACCTTGAGATTTTGGCGCAGATCTTTTGGCGAGTCCGCAATCTCTACAAGAAGGAAGGCGGAGCGTTCCCAGATCCGATCCTGAACCTCACTTGGAACTACGCGGATCCGGAGAGGCCAAGCGCCGAAGAACTGGCTAAGGAACTCAATGGCAAAGCTCTTGCACCCGTGACCAACGGCGTCCGCACCGTCGAGGCCGGCACGCAGTTGCAGGACTTCAGTTGGCTTCGCGATGATGGCACCACCGCTTGCGGCTGCTGGATCTATTGCGGATCATGGCCCGAAACCGGCTCCAATGCAAAGCGCCGCGGGACCGACGATCCTTCCGGCCTTGGCATCTATCCGAACTGGGCTTGGAGTTGGCCGCTCAATCGGCGCATCCTCTACAACCGCGCCTCCTGTGACCTGGAAGGAAAGCCTTGGGACCCGAAGCGAGCAGCCGTCTGGTGGGATGAAGCAGCAGGGAAGTGGCAGGGGCATGACGTCCTCGACTTTCCCGTGACTTCGTCGCCCAAAGCCCACATGGGCCCCTTTATCATGACGAATGAAGGTGTAGGCCGCTTGTTCACTCCGCTGGGGTTATTGGTGGACGGCCCGTTCCCCGAGCACTATGAGCCGCTCGAGACACCCACCGAGAATCTGTTTCACCCGAAGCTGTCGGCTAATCCGCTCGGCAAGAAGGTCGAAACTCGATTCGACAAGTTCGGTAAGCCGTCGGAGGGGTACGCAGCCGTGGCCTTTACCATGCGCCTCACTGAGACCTATCACTGGTGGACCAAGAACAATCCGGCCAACGTGCAACTGGCGCCCGAGCCTTACGCCGAGATAAACGATGAAATGGCCAAAGATCTCGGCATCGCCGGCGGCGACTTTATTAAGATCTCGAGTGCGCGCGGAAGACACATCTGCCGCGCCCTCGTGACCAAGCGCCTCGCGCCCTTGCAAATCAACGGCAAACGCCTTTATCAAGTTGGAATCCCGTTTAGCTGGGGCTTTCGCGGTATCGCCGAAGATGCCGGCCGCACCTCGCTCACTCTGGTCAATGAACTCACGCCTACCAGCTACGACGCCAACACGCGAACCCCCGAATACAAAACGTTTTTGGTGAAGGTAGAAAAGGTGAACCGGATATGAGCCAGGAAGCCCGCCGGATCCAGAAGATTTCCGCGCAAGCGGGCCCAGTGCCTGGCGCAGGCACTGTGCGCGAAGATAAGGTGGCGAAACTTATCGACGTCACCACATGTATCGGTTGCCGCGCCTGCGAAGTGGCCTGCCAGGAATGGAACGATCTTCCCTTCGCCGACACTACGTTTCAGAACAACTTCCAGACTCTGCCCGACACGGCCTGGAACCTCTGGACCCTGATCACTATGAATGAGGTGCCGCGCGAAGATGGAACTCTTCAGTGGCTGCTCCGCAAACAAGGCTGCATGCATTGTGCCGATCCGGGATGCCTCAAGTCATGTCCATCACCCGGGGCCATCGTGCAATACCAGAACGGCATCGTGGACTTCAATCACGATGCGTGCATCGGATGCCAGTACTGCACCATCGGCTGTCCCTTCAACGTTCCGAAGTTCAATCCCAAGACCAAAAAAGTGTTCAAGTGCTCGCTCTGCTCCGACCGCGTATCGCAGGGGTTGGAGCCGGCTTGCATCAAAACCTGTCCGACTGGATGTCTGCAGTTCGGTTCCAAGGAAGAGATGCTGCATGTCGCTCACAAACGAGCGGACCAACTGAAAGAGCACTACGGATACAAAAACGCGGGCGTCTACGATCCACCAGGGGTTGGCGGCACAGGCGTGATTTATGTTCTGCACGACGTGACGACTCCCGAGGCCTATGGCGGACTGCCAAAAGATCCGCACATTCCTACCGCAGTCAGTCTCTGGAAGAATCCACTGAAATGGCTTGGGAATATCGCCATGGTTGGCGGCATCGTCGGCATGGTGGCTCATTACTTTCTGTTTGGTCCGAAACCCGATCCCGGCGTGAAGGAGGATCACTGAAATGAACATCCGATGGAATACGCCGGATAAAGACCACCTGGTAAGGTACTCGTTTCTAGAGCGCGCTACCCACGCCGTCGTAGCGGTGAATTGCGTCTATCTCGTTCTGAGCGGCCTGGCCCTCCACACTCCCTACCTCTTCTGGATCGCTTCCGTACTCGGTGGCCCGGCCATGATGCGTTACTTCCACCCTTTGCTCGGAGCTGTCTATTTCGTATCGCTCGTCTACATGTGGTGGATGTGGCGAAAAGACCTTTGGGTCAGCGGACAAGACAAGCGATGGATGTCAAACGTCGAAGCCTACATGACAAACCACGATGACGAGATGCCGCCAGTCGACCGCTGGAATCCAGGCCAGAAGATCTTCTTCTGGATCATGGCGGTAAGCGGCGTCGGCTTGCTCTTATCCGGCATCGTCCTGTGGCTGCCAGAGTTCGTTCCCTGGAAACTGCAATGGCTGAAGTTCCTCGCCATCCTCCTTCATGCCGCCTGCGCCTACGCCAGTATCGGCGGATTGCTCATTCACGTCTATATGGGCGTCTTCCTGGTGAAAGGGGGTTTCTCACAGATCATCACCGGTGATGTTACGCGCCTCTGGGCAAAGCATCATCACCGGCTCTGGTATTCACGAGCGACGAACGAGCGCATCGATGGCTAACGCTTTGCAACCGGCCTTTTGCTCGGAAATGGCCGGGCCTGTCTGGGCTGCCTACCGCGAGCGCGCAAAAACACTCCGGAAGAGTGCGCCCAAACCGCTCTTAACGAAGTATCTGGAAGTATTGTCGATTCAGGAATCGCTCAGTTCTCATCTGCACCGGATCCTGGCGGCGCGGCAGCCGGAACCCGAGCGAGCGTTACTTGCGTGTTTTGATGCGTCGGCCTTGCAGCCGCTGCTTGCGGAAGCGCATCGTGGCGTTGCGGAGTGTGGACTCATCGTGACACCTCTCGACTCTCTTAAGTCGTTAGATGACCTTTGGCATCAGGTCGAAAACTTTGAGTATCCGGCAGATTTCCCAGCACGTCTGGTCTTTGAGGTGTTCGCCACCGAGATATCGGATTGGCCGCATCGGGAAATCGAAGCGCCGGCCGGTTGTTGTCCCCACTGTGGGTTTGGCGTCCTTTGCTCGGTGTTGCGCGAGGAAGGGATGGGCCGACGTCGCTTGGGGAGTTGTTCGCTCTGTTCCAGTGAATGGGCAGTGCCGAGGCTGGGTTGCCTACGCTGTGGTGAGCAAGACCCGGAAAAGCGGCCAATCTTCAACTTCGAAGACTGGCCGCACATTCGCGTCGAGGCCTGTGACTCCTGTGGTGGCTGGTTGAAGTCGCTCGAAATGACGAAGGACGCCGAGGCGCTGCCCATGCCGGACGATGTTGCCTCGAGTGCGATCAACCTCTGGGCTTCGGGCCGCGGCTACAAGAGCATCGGCAATCATCTCTTCGGCTTGTAGCGCCTCACCCACCCCAAACTCAAGCGCCATCTGCCGTGCGCTACGCGCCGCCTCGGCACAACCGTAGCGAAAGGCCCCGTCCGCGCTGTCTCATCAAACAACGGTCTCCTGTCCCTCTCCGGTTTCGGCAAAAATTGGCTTGCGACGACAGCGCCGTTGGTGGACTTGTTCTCGCATTGAACGCTTGTCAGCCTGTCGCAAAAGCTGCCTGGCAGAGAAGGTAGTGTAATCCTCATAACTGTAATCCTCACGAACAAGATGTAGAATTACGCATTGTCGAAGAGCCCAGCTCGGAAATAGTCGCTGACACGACGGAGACTGCATGGCCTGACGACCTAACGCAGGCGTTTGCGTTGGGGCCCTACGTGAACTGACGGAACAAACGAAACTGTTCTTTTTTTTAGATCACTTGCGACGGAACCAATCACGGAATATGCGGCGGCCATTTACACAAATACCCGACCGACATCTTTGGACGTTCGGAAAGCTAACTGTTTATCGAAGGTTTTGCGTGTTGTTGCTAGCCGCCGCCCGTTAATGTGTTGCGCGTTCTTTCTGGGGGGGAACGAGATGGATAACTTAAAAAGTGCCGTGCTGGTTGCGACGATAACCGCCTTGACTGCGCTGCCAATAACTGGCCAGCAGTCTTCAATGCTTGTAGACAATGGGACGGATGAGGGAACTAGATCTTCTCCCTCAGGGCAAGCTGGCACTTCGGTGCCAGTCTCTTCGGTGGTCGAATGCGCCTCATCGGGGCCGGAGACGAAGCATTGCGCGGCTGATACGTCAGCGGGCGTGATCATGCTCCATCCCTCCGGAAGTGTTGCCTGTCTGTTGGGCCGGAACTGGGGGTATGACGCTAACAGCGTCTGGGTTACAGAAGGATGCTCGGGCACATTTGCTACCGGAAGCACCATGCCTGCTGCCGCGCCAACGGCGGTTTCAAACCTCCTGACCCCCGCCGTGACAAACAGCGTAACCACCGGATTGAATCCGGAAATCGCTAGTGACAACAAATATATTGGAGAGTTTGCGCCCTACGGAAGTCTGCGAACAATTATCGGCGCTTCCCCAAGCGGGGCTGAAGTTCAGGATGATGCGTCACGCGTCGGAATTAACTTCTCTAGTCTGGGGAAAATCAAAGTCTTTGCGCAACTGGAGTGGGGAGTCAACATCGTGCAAAGTAACGTTCAATTCAATGCCGGGGCAACCACTGAGGGGGGCTTTGGCACGCTGATCTCAACTACCAGTCCGGTACTTGGTCCGCGCCTCGGATTAGTGGGCGCGGATCTGGGGCCTTGGGGGAAAGTCTCTTTCGGAAAGCAGAACTCCGTTTACTACGACATCACTAGCGACACGACCGATCGTTTCAACGTATTCGGCGGCCAAGCGAGCGCAACCTACGTTGGCGGGACCGATGGCGGAGAAACTGGAACAGGAAGAGCCGACCAAGTGATTCAGTACCGCAACACAGTCTTTAAGATTGTCGATATCGGCTTGCAGGGGCAGTTCCGCGGTGCAGACGTAGCTACCGCCTTTGATGGCTTTGGTTTTTCAGTACAGGCGAGAGTGTTGCCAGGCGTAACGGTCGGCACGGCCTACAACCAGACCTACTTCTCAAATGCTTTCCGTGACACAATCGCCGGTTTCGCGGGTGGTACCCATTACTGGACGATCGGGGCGAAGGGGACTTGGCGCATGATTGATTGGGGAGCGGTGTTCGCAACGCAACAGAACGGCGACCTCACCTATATCACCGGGCGCATTGGCCCCGAAACCTTCCCGGTTATGTTCAACGCAAATGG
>JBAUOG010000936.1:0-9900 GCA_049579625.1 Bryobacteraceae bacterium | reverse complement strand
TCGCTGATGCGAAGGGGAACCCGCTGCCCGGAGTTGCCCAAGTTGCGATGCAGGGCGGAGCGTACGCCGCCCAAGTGATCGTGAAGCGTCTCCGAGGCGACACGGCCATAAAGCCATTTGCCTACTTCAACAAGGGCGATATGGCCGTGATTGGACGAGCAGCTGCGGTGGCGAACGTATTTGGCGTACATGTTTCCGGCGTACTCGCATGGCTCATCTGGCTGTTTATCCACCTGATGTACATCGTCGAGTTCCAGAGCAGGATCAAGGTCTTCCTTCAATGGGGATTTCAGTACCTGACGTTCAGCCGGGGAGCGAGGCTCATTACCGGACCGATCGTAGAGAGTCCTGAGTCGTAACCGGGAGGTCGTATTCAACCTTCGGCGAGACAGTCGAAGATGTGTGCGGCTCTCGGCTCGTACGAATCGAGTGCCTTCTTGAACGTGACAAGCTCTAGCAGAGCGCGTTGGTCGTGTGCGCGTTGCAAACGCACCATGGTCAGTGCCCACATGACCAAGTCGCGGCCAGCCACCGCGTGGTGTAGGGCGCCGGCATGCTGGGGGCTGGCCTGCTCAAACACAGCCCGTTGTTGGGCGACGAGGTCCTGGATTCGGCCATAATTACGGTCTTCGACGGCGTGACGAAGCTGGGTATGAAGGACGTCGAGCGCGAGGAAGGCGTCTGATTCCCCTGGCCCATCGAGCGTTTCGGGCGCCGTGGCTTGATTGTGGCTCATGTATTTTGACTCTTGGTTATCCGGTCGCAGGTGCGTTAGCGTTGGGGAAGAAGAGGTCCTGGAAGTAGGTGACCTGGTTGGAGAGGGTTGCAATGGTTGCGTCACTTTGCGACAGCTGTGTCGCCAAGTTCTGCTGATACAGGTTGATGGCATTGACCTGGTCGGTGATTTGGCTTCCGATGTTGGTGATATCGCTGTTGAGGGTGGTTTCCTGAGCTTTGAGGATTCCGCTGGCCGGATCCTCCAGCGAACTCAGAGCGGAAGTGACGCTTCCAAGAAATCCCGACGTGCCGTTTCCAAGGAACTGGCTGAGTGCGTTAACGTTGGCGCCTCCGCCCGCGGCAAACTCGCTTTCATTGAAGGTCAAGTGCCCCGAGGTGTCCAGGTCGAGACCAATATCGCCGAGGGTCTGCACGCCACCGCTATTGACGGTGTAGGAGTTGATGCCTTGAAGGACCGAGCGCGCGGTTTCAAGGATGCTGTTGCCAGCTAATGCGCCAGCGCTCGCCCCATGCTGCGCTGCGAGTTGATCCACGACCGCGTTGTAAGTGGTAGCAAGCTGTTGGAGAGCGTTTTGCGTGGCAGTGGTGGTCTGTTGAACAGTGACCGTGGTTGGAACCCCGGGTGTGCTGGTGCCCAGGAAACTGACCGTGACCCCGGGGGCCAAGGTGATGGTGGAGGACGAGCTCGAGATGGTGTCCGGAAGGTTATCAACCTTGTAGGTGGCTGGCGAGCCAGTGGAGATTGTATTCAGCAACGAATTCGACCCGTCATTCAACTGAATGGCGACATTCCCCAAGGAAGTTGATTGGACCGCTAGCCGATAGTTCGGCGAGCCGGGTGAGCCAACATTGACAACGGAAGCACTGACACCCAGCGATGAATTCTGATTGATGGAGTTGACCAAGTCCTGGAGCGTGTTGCCGGAGGGCGTGATGGTAGTGGACGTCGAACCAACGGTTAATTGAAAGGAAGAAGCCGAGCTGATGCTTTGCGAACTCGGGTCGGTAACGGTCTGGAGTCCGCTCGCACTGACGGTTTGAGTCGTGGAACCGAGGCTCATCACTTCGAGCGAATAAACACCACTCGTCGCGTTGCTGCCGACGGCCACTGAGGCGATGCTGCCATCCGCAACCGACCCGGAATACGAGCCCGATCCGATAGCGGTTGTTAATCCGCTAATGGCGTTCTGAAGACTAGCGAAGGTTTGATCGAGAGACTGGACGGCGGCCAGCTGGTTTTGATCATCGGTTTGCTGGGTTTGAAGCTGATTCAGCTGGAGTGACTGGAGCTGGACAGCACGATTAATGATGTTCTGAAAGTCGGACGAAAACTTGCTCTGTCCATTGAAGGTAACTGGCGTAACGAGGCTCGACATAAGACTCCGTCTTGGTGCTTATCGGCCATTGCCGTTGAAACTTTATGGTGGCTCTGGCGGCGTTCGGCAATCGTTAACAAAAAGAGGCCGGACGACGCGGTGAGGCGTCATCCAGCCAGAGTTAGGGTGATGCAATTCAGCGGCTCAGGACTACTGCAGGAGTTTGAGGACTGCTTGCGGCATCGAGTTGGCTTGGGCTAGAGCTGCCATGGAGGACTGGCTCAGGACCTGCTCCTTGGTGAGCATGGAGGCCTCGGTCGCGATGTCCGCGTCGCGAATCTGACTTTGATCTGCCGCGTAGTTCGTGATCTGCGACTGCGCGAGACCGATCGCGAAGTTCAGCTGGTTGATGCCAGCGCCAACGACGCCCTGCACGTTGCCGAGGTTTACGACCGCCGCGGCGATGGAGGTGATCGCTGCCTGTGCGCTTGCGACATCAGTGATACTCAGGTTCGTCGCCGCGGTGGCGGCCGTACCTGTAGCGAGGCCCAGGCTATAGGCATCCACCGAGTTGAGGTAAGTGGCCGATATTGCCGCTTGCGTGCCGAAGGAGGCGCTGGCGGTGTTGGTGTTGCTGGTATTGGATACCGACATGGTACCGGTCTGTGTAACGGCCGCTTGCGTCGCCGTTGCATTGGCCAGGTTGATCGATTCGACGGAGGTGCCGATCTGCGCGCCGTTTTGGTTTCCTAGACCGCCCCCGACGTAGACATTCAGTGCCGCATTGAACTGGCCACCGGTATTCAAGCCGATGTTCGAGGCCTGGCGGTTGAGTTCCGAGAGGTCGGTCTGAAACTCGTTGTTCAGCGTGTTGAAGTTGCCCGTGAAGGTGCTGGAAGCAGCCTGCGTGGCCAGCGTCTTCAGCCGGTCGAGGATTTGCGAGATGTTGTTGAGGCCGCCATCGATGATCTGTAACTGGCTGACACCATTGGAAGCGTTGGCGACGCCTTGCTGCAACTCGACGCCTTCTGATCGCAGTGAGTTAGCGATGGCTAAGCCGGCGGCATCATCGGCCGAGCTGTTGATCCGGAAGCCGGACGTGAGTTGCTGAATGGTTTTTGCCTGGTTAGCGGAATTCAGTTCGAAGTTCTGCTGACCGTACAGGGAAGCGACGTTGGTTTGAATTGAAATCACTTGGTTTCTCCTTGGGTTTTAATAAACTTCAGCAGCGTCCCGACATCGCTGCCGGCCAGGTTTTGTTTCCTGAACTTCTGCTGTCACTATGCATATCGGTGTTTGATTTGAAGCTTGAATGTTTTTTGTCAGTGACAATTTCTTGTCGCCTTCGATCTTCAATAAAGGAAAGTGAATACCAAGGCGTGACAAGATTTTGGCGCGTGTGTGCAACCTTCCTGACGCAAGCTCATGCCGCGGCGGGAGTCGGACAGGAGTTCTGGCGAGTTGACGGGAGGTTATCATTTCGAGAAAGCCGCTTCCGCGGGCTGGTATGGGAGCGCGGCGTCTTGCACCCCCGAAGTGGTGGCGCACCAACGAGCGAACATCTGTTGATAGGCGTCTTCAAGCCCTCCGGTGAAGAGGGGATAGTCAAACACGGGAGTATTCGCCAGATGAGTTCGGAGTTCGCGGCGGAAACGAGCAAGCAATTCCGGCTGGCGAGCCAGTGCCGCGGCCTGCTGGACATACTCATCCGGATTTGCAGCGACCATGCCGCCGAGTCCGCAGTAAGTAAGCAGGGAAGCGCCAACGCGGGCGGCAAATCGATCGCCATACAGCGTCACCACCGGAACTCCCATCCACAAAGCCTCACACGTGGTGGTGGTTCCGTTGTACGGAAACGTGTCAAGCGCGATTTCGAAGCTGTTGTATGTGTTTCGGAAGTTCGTTCCGGCGCCGCCACCAAAAACCTGATAGCGATCCACGGGAACGCCGGCTTGCCGAAACATCTTGTCAACTCGGGCGGCGACCAGCGGATCGTCATAAAGCATGTACCGCAACAAGAACTTGGAATCTGGCACTTCGCGCAAGAGGCCAGCCCACCAATTGACGACGTGCTGGTTAATCTTCGAAGGGTTATTCAGGCAACCAAATGTGATGTAGCCGTTCTTTTCAAAGGGAAGCGGCCCGATATCGGGAGAGTCCGGAGGAGGCGTGAAGCAGAGGAAGGAGTTTGGTAGCCGGATTGGCTCTTCTGTGAAGAAGTGCGTCTCGCCGGGCGGAGCGATGATCTTGTCGGCAATGATGTAATCGACCACGTCCAGACCCGAGGTGTTGGAATATCCGCACCAGAGTGCCTGAACCGGCGCGAGCCTCCGCCCCAATAGCAGCAGGCGATTGGAACTGGTGTGTCCTACGAGGTCGACGACGATATCGAGATCGTGTTCTCTGATCAGCTCGACTGCCTGATCGTCATTTAGGCCGTGGATATCAATCCAGGCGTCGGCGTTCTGCCTGATCCGCTGTGTTACTGCGTCACGGTTCTTCGTGTTCGAGATGCAGTAGACCCCGACACGGCTTCGGTCGTGAGCAGCAATCGCCTTCTCCACGAAGCACATGACGACATGCTGGGTGAAGTCGCTGGACAGGTATCCAACGCGTAGCGGTCGATCGAGTGAACGCGCGTTGGAGAAGTCGGACCGGGGAGGCCCAACCACCCTCCGGACAATGTCGCCGTATTCCTTATGCTCGGCGAGGACCTGCTCATTCGGGATGGCTGGATCGTATTGCATGCCAAAGAGCAGGTGAGTCCTGGCCGGCCACGAGTCAGGATCGGCCTCAATCAGGCGCCGGTAGAGGGCCGTGCTCAACTCAGGCTCACCCAACGAGATGTAGGCGCCGGCCAAGCCCTTAATTGCCTCCAGGTTGTCTGGCTCGCCCGCCAACGCCAGCAGATAGGACTGAACCGACTCACCATATCGCCGCTGGTTCTGGCGGAGCGTGCCCAGGGTGCACAGAACTTTCACTTCCGATGGCTTGATGGCAAGGGCTCGCTGGCAAGCCACATCGCACTCCTGCCAACGCTCGGTCAACAGATACAGAGCGGCGAGGTTGATATGCGCTTCCAGCTGGTCCGGATTGTGTTTCAGGCTCAGCTTGAGCGTTTCCTCGCATTCGGCGAAGTGCTGGCGATTCAACTGCGTGAAGCCTAACGATGCGTACAGATTGGAGGGGTTCAATTGAAGCCGGCGGAATGCGGCGATCAACTCCCGGTACACGGTTTCCGCTTCCTCGGAACGGCCCTCTTGCTGCAGCGCCTTTGCTTCATGAAAGCGCCGTTCAGCCACGCGAGCAAAAAACGGATCGGACTCGCGCTTCAGCGTCTTCGCTGTTTGGCGTCTTGGTGCGAACGGATAACGACCCATGCTGGTTTCGCCGGCGGTGGTGCGGCTTCAAAAGGTCTATCGGAGGACGGCCTGCAACTCTGTATAGGCGATTCCATCCACCTAGGTCCTATATGAGAAGAACCATCCGCAGCATAAACCGCTCCTCGGATTTTCCCGAGGCGCGCCATACTTCGCGGCGCGGGCGAGAATTCCGGCGTCCCGGTCGCACCATCTCATTGGAGTTGTGCGCCTCCATGATCCTCGCCTATCAGAACCTTTCCGATGAACAACTTCGCTCCGCCGCGGACATCTACGAACACGTTGCACGGGGTCTCGAACAAAACGGACATCCTTGGCTTGCGCAGTTCGGCCACATCGCGGCAGCCGAGATCGACTTGTTAAACGACGAAAACAAACAGTGCTGGGGTGGCCCATTCAACGGACAAACCGGCCGTACCGCAATCATGGAAGCGATTCTAAAGACGTGCCTACTCGAAAATGTTGTCGAGACAGGAACGTTCCGCGGAACGACGACTGAATACCTAGCCCAAAGAGTCATTGGGCGAGTCTACTCATGCGAGAACGAACCTCGCTATTTTCTGTATTCGCGCCGTCGATTGGAGCCTCTCGGCAACGTCGAAATCCATTTGGGTGATTCACGCGCGTTCCTTCAGACCTTGCTTTCCAGGGAAAGCGTGTGTCAGGCGAGAACCCTGTTTTATCTCGATGCGCACTGGAGTATCGATCTGCCATTGGCGAGCGAAGTCGAGATCATTCTCAAAAACCATCCCGCAAGCGTCATTGCCATTGACGATTTTGAGATCCCCCACGATCGAGGCTACGGCTTTGATAACTACGGGCCCGATAAGCGCCTCTCACTTCCGATTCTTGCGGCTTTCCGCAGTGCTGTGCCCAACTTCTATGTGCCCTCCATTGGAGCGGCTGAAGAAACGGGCGCCAAGCGGGGTTGTATCTGGTTCGCTTCAAATGAGTATTTGGATCAGCTACTGGCGCAAGTGCCGAACCTGCGCCGGGTGGACGAGCGGGACTGGGCCCTGTACGATGCTCAAGCGGAGAGGGTTGAAGGCAGTTGAAGCGCCGGATCTTGAAGCATTGACTGCAAGCAAAGAAGCGAAGTCTGGCGTATAAGGCGCTCTTGTATCGCCAAAATCGATACCATGGACCGTCCCCGGTTGGGATTGAAAATCAGGTAAGGCGTCAGGCGAAGTTCGTTGCGCTCAACCACTTTGATTTCGAAGAGCCCGTACCGGCGCTCCGCCAGCAGTTCAATCAAGGCCCGACCCATCAGAAAATCATGAGTGTCTACTGGGAGCTGGACGAAGTCGATCCGCCCCTGTGCCAGAAGGTTCTTGGCGCCTCGCAAAACATGGCGTGCCATCGACATGCCTCCGATGTTGAGGAAATGGATATGCGGAATGCCTTCGGCGGCGGTGTCTCCATCCAAGTTCAGGCCTGACGTGTTTGAGGATTCGGAGCCTAGTTCCTCAGCCTGGTTGAGGCCGAGCCGGCCGCGCGCGTCTCGTTCCCCCGCAGCGCTCGCATAGAGGAGCGCGCGGATATTCTGCCGCTGGGCAAGCGCGGCTTCGGCCCATTCACTTCCTGTGGACGACACATGAACGATGGTTTGGCCGTCCTCAATCAGGTTCCGAATCAAGGTCCGCTCGCTAATTGAAAGCTCCTTGAATACGTTGATTGCCGAGGTCATCATCTTTTTCTCCCATCTGCAAACCCGCTCCCCAAAGCCGACTCAGCCACGCGACTTCACATAAACCGCATCTCCCCAGGCACGATGGATGGAATAGGTGTTCACGCGTTCAAACCCATAACTCTCGAGCACCAGGTCGATGTCGTCGATCTGGGCACATCCCTGATAAAGGTCTTCAAAATGGATTTCAGTGATGACCGCCTCGATGTGAGCTAGCGTAGCGGCGGCTCCCCGCAGGGCCAGCAGCTCCGCGCCTTGAATGTCCATCGTTAGGAAGTTGAATTCCGCCGGATCGAGCCCGTTTTCTTCCAGCACCATGTCGAGCGTGGCGCCTTCAACGACTATGCTCTGAACCGCTTCTACACCCGGGTAGTGTTGCAAATGGGTCCCTAACTCCAGAATCGAGCTGCTCTGGTCGAAGCTTGTCACGTTTAAGAGAATGGGGCCGGCCTTATCCGTGACGGCCCGGTTCACAACCGTGACGCCCACGGCATCGAGGGCGTTCATCCGGAGGTTCTCAAACACCGCCGGGTTGGCTTCGATGAACAGAATCTTTTGGAACCCACACGACTGATACCAGGGCAGTTCCGTCCCCTCATGAGCGCCCACGTGAATGATGCCGCGTGGCAAAATCCGGTGTGTCGTGCAAATCTCGGGAATCATCGGGCCCGGGGCAACATCTGCGGGCACCAGGCCGAACAATTTCAACAACCGCTCATGTACAGCCAGCAGCGTGACGGTAGCGCGAGGCCGTTGCGGGTCGAAGAGCACGTAGGGCGACACCACCGCTTCCATGTCCTCGATGACGCGATATTCCAACAGCACGTACTTTCGGTTGATCAGCGATTCAACCAGCGTCTGGTTGGTGAGGAAGTCGTATGTGTCGAGGGGAAATTGCAGGAAGTCGATGCGAGAATGCTTCAGCAGACGACCGGCGCCTTGCAGCACACCGCGTACCGCGCCCCGATCGGAAATGTGTAAGAAGTGGATGTGGCGGATTCCCTCGGCGGCCATGTCCACGTCCAGATTCCGGCCCGAACTGTCTTCGCAGCAGCGGTCGAGCCGTGTTCCTGCGCTCGAAGCTAACGAATCGAGCGCGCCCTGTTCGGCAGCGGGCGTCGCATAGAGCAAAACGCGCATGTGCTGGCGTTGCACCAGGACTTGATCTGCCCAGTCCGCACCGCCGCTTGAGACGTCGACGACTGTCTGGCCATCTCGGATAAAAGTGCGAATGAGTTGTTGGTCTCTGGTCGCTAGGGCTGTGGTTGCGGCTTCAAGCATCACGGTTTCGTCGCGAGACCGCCCCGGGGGCTGTCTCGACAGGAGGCCCGCTTGGGCGGACCGGATAAATCTCGTCAATAAGGAGTTGCTTCCCGGCCCGATTTCTCTCACCCGCAATTGGATGGGCGGCGTCCGAAGCCGGAATCGGCCATGCGATGATGAGGCGACTGGCTTTCATTGAAGGACGATTTGACTTTGTCGGCCGATAACTCGGCGCGAGGAACGGCGCTATGTTAATAGAAGAGTCATGGGCGCACCGAATCCTGCCTTTCTTGAAGTAATTGATTTTCTGGCTGCCGGAATCACTCCAGAGAGTCTGATTAGCTTTCGGCCGTCCGCGCCGGTTCAGGCGCGGGTGGCGGACTTAATCACACGTGAGAAGGAAGGATCGCTTTCACCAGACGAGGTGCAAGAGTTGGCTGATTTCCTTCAGCTTGAGCATCTCATGATCATGGCCAAGGCGCAGGCGCGCCGGAATCTGGATCTTGGCCAGCGAAATTGATGCCGATTACGCCGCTCAGTTGCGGAGCGCGCCGGGTTTCGTTGTGAGTACTGCCTACTGGGTGAAGACGATTCGTTTTCCCGCCATCAGATTGATCACATAATTAGCCTCAAACACGGTGGATCATCCGATGAGTCTAATCTTGCCTACGCCTGTGTTCGCTGTAACGCCTGGAAAGGCACCGACGTCGCTGCGCTCGATTCCGTGTCTGGTACATTCGTAGCGTTTTTTCACCCGAGACGGCATCGCTGGGAGGATCACTTTCGACTCGATGGCTTGATCATTGAGCCTTTGACCGCCGAAGGGCGAGTCACAGCGAGGCTGCTCCGGTTCAATGTTGATCAGCGAATCGTGGAACGCCGATTACTAATGGCGATCGGGCGGTATCCTGGCGTGCCGCAAGATTGAGCGGAACCCAATGTTTCCTACGCCCGAATCAGTTCCTGGACATACGCTTCGAGCGCCGGCGTGCAGCCATATCCGCTACCGGCGTAGATGGTGTCCTCTCCGTCGAGGCTACGGAACTTACCGCCTGCTTCCTCGATGATGATCTTGAGCGGGGCGAAATCCCAGGGTTTTGCGTTTGGCTCAATCCAGACGTCGGCCTGCCCCTGAGCGACCAGCAGTGCATCAATCGATCCACCCATGCTGCGCACCGCCCAAAAACGCGACACCCAACCCAACAGATTGTGGGAGAAGCGGCCCACTCCGTCCTTATTGAAGCCATTGAAGGAGACGACAGCCTCGCCCGGCGAACTCTTCGTAGAGACGTGGATGCGTTTACCGTTGGCGGTTGATCCGCTCCCATGCGCGGCGGACACCAGCAGCCGCTGGCCAGGGCTGAAGGCTGCTCCGGCCGTGATCTTGCCTTCATTCTCAAAGCCGATCAGGACCGCCCACAGCGGAATGCCTCGAACGAAATCGCGGGTGCCGTCAATAGGATCGATAATCCACTTTCGTCCGTTGGAACTGGCCCGGTTCGCGCCCTCCTCGCCC
>JBAUOG010000935.1:0-1558 GCA_049579625.1 Bryobacteraceae bacterium | reverse complement strand
GTCATTCGGTGTAACCAGATTCTTGATCGCAATACGGCATCCTACCCCGGTGTCGTCCTGCCCGATCAGACCACTATGGTGAAGCCTTCATCCGGGCGAACAAAGATAGCGGGAAAGCTCCAGACAGGCACGCTTCGTGGGACGTCACAGGCGGCAGAGGGCCGTCCCGTCGCATCAAACAGCTGCCAGCCCAGTAGGCCGCCGCGCTGCCAGCCGGCGCCCTCCACCCAGGCGACCAAGGTTTCGCCTCGCCTGTTTCGCGTAACGGCGGGATACTTGCGCTTGGGGCTCTCGCCCGGCGGGGCGACTATGGCCGCTCTCGCCAAAGCGACACCGCCGCTGACGGGCGCGAAGTAGACTTGCGCTTGTGTTTCCCAAGCCCCCAACACCACATTCTCCGACTCAACCAGACTCATGCTGCTCATGGGACACGCGTTGATATTCCACGGGTGCAGCAAGGCAACTGAGAAAGTTTTCCCGCCGTCATCGGAGCGAAGGAGGTAAATGTCGCGGTGTACGTCTTCGGTCGCAGAGCGGTATAGGCCGTAGATCGCGCCGCCAGAGTCGACGAAGATTTTCATTCCGCAACACCCGCAAGCGCCGGTTGGGTCTTTGGACGCTGCCCGCTCATTATCAAACGTACGGCCTTCGTCGCGAGACCTCGCAATCCAAATCTTGCGGGCCGCCTCTCCTTGCTGCGCACCGGGAGCCTTGCCGTGCCAGGCAACATAGACATTCCCGCTGTGATCAGCTGCTACGCTTCCGCCACCATCGAGTCCAAAGGTTTCCTGCATCAGATTTCGCTGAGGCTCAAATGAGGACCCGAGATCGTTAAGACGAGCGTAGAGCATGGGCGATCCCGGTTGGCCGGATTCCGGGTTGGTTGGTCCGCGGGGTTCCGCTTGATCGGATCCATTCCAGGCCACATGCACGCGATTTCGTTTTCCAACGGATATCTGTGCCCCTCGGATTGCGCCAACTGCAATGGCGCTTCCCTCTTGGCTGTTCACGCGAACGGCTGTGGAGAAAGCGCCACCGAAATCTGGCGATCGCGTATAAAACACGTCGCCGTGTCTTGGGTCGCCGACGAAGTAGATCATGTGGAGGACACCTTCGGACTCCGCAACTTGAGGTTGTATGCCCCCCGACGGCACCGATACGATTCGTAAGCGTTCCTTGGCTGGATTAGCTGCGCAGAGCGCCGTTGCCGCCGCTCCGATCACGAACTCCCGTCTAGTCGGGAAGAGCAGGGAGCAACGGTTTGTCATGGCTCCATTTTCTCTCGCCGCGGCTCGAGTTGATTACTGAGCTGGCGGGAAGCGAATGACGACCACAGTGACCTGGGACGGGTTCCCCATTACCGGGTTTCTGAATACCACATTGATCCCGGGAAACGGCGTTATCGTCCGTGATCTATCAAGTGCGTAGCCATTCTTCAAACACCGCCGACACGGGGTTTTGAAGTAGGCACACTCAATAAGCCCGAAAGCGTAGGTTAGCGCCTATGGGTTATCAGGCTGCCCGGCCGGGAGTCATCTCGGCCTTTCTCGGCGCTCGC
>JBAUOG010000934.1:0-6476 GCA_049579625.1 Bryobacteraceae bacterium | reverse complement strand
AACAGTACCAGCAGGATACTTGGTGCCGCAATTGCTCCCACTGAGCGACGTGCAGGTTCCGTCGGGGAAAATTTCGTAATCGAAGCTGGTAACGGCCAGACCAGCGATGTTCAGGAATTGGATCGTGATCTGGTTCGAGACGGTACCGCTGCTGTCGTTAGTGTTGGCAATGAATGTGTCGGCGGTAGTGTCGATCGTGGAACCCATATTACTCGCCGTAGCGCCATTCGAAGTCCCGAGAGTGAGCGACGTACTCGCGCTATTTGTGCCCGGCCCTGTAACGTGGCGGTCGCCATTGTAGGTTTGGTCGGCTACCGCGCCGATCGAACTGCCTGATACGAGCACTTTGGCGCTGCAACCCGTACATCCTGCCGCTGCGAGCACTTGGTTCATGTATGTCGCGATTTGCGTCGAGCTCGCTCCAGACGATAATCCTGTAATCGTCGTACCGTTAATCGTCGTCGTGTCGAACGTGAAGTCCAGGCTCACGCTCGCCGCATACGCGGATACACACGCACCCAAGGATAATCCCAGCGCCAACAGTATTGCCTTTGCTGTTCGTCTCACCATTCTCCTCCTGAAAATCGCGCCCCGCACTAAAACGCACGCTCCTCAACGGGATTTCCCTGGCCAAAGCTATAGCGCGTTGTCGTCAGAGCATTTCGACTACCATTAGCAACCGTATTGTTTTCGGTAGTTTATGCGGGGTTGGCCCGGGGCGCGCACCTAAAGTGTCGCAACAAGTACCAAACATCGGGGATGGCATCCACGACAGAAAGATCCGGTATCTTTACGCTAGGAGTCCCATTTCCCTTCAACCTACAGAACCCGGAAGCTCTCGCCCCTGTCCTTCTGCGTGTTGTACAGCCGCCAGAGCTCAGGCCGCTGACGCTTCGGGTCCCCGGTATGACGGGCAGAGCGGAAGGAGAAAACACGTTCTTTCGCCCGGCTCTTCTCTTCGTCGCGACGGGCCTCGCCGAACGCCGCATGAACCCATACCTCTCTAAATGCCTGCGTTTAGGGTACGGGTCTTCATCACGTCGGTTTGCATAAGCGAGCCGTGCGTGAACGGATTGATTCCCTCCGCCAGGGCCCTCCGGGTTGATATTCACCAGCAGATCGAGGCCGAGCTCTGCGGCAATGCGGTCACGAAAAGCGATCATGTCCCGGAATTTCCACGTTGTATCGATGTGCAGTAGGGGAAACGGAGGTTTGCCGGTGTAAACCGCCTTCATCGCGATGTGCGGCATTACCGCGCTGTCTTTGCCGATCCAATACAACGCGATCGGGCTCCCGCACTCGGCGACGACCTCTCGCATGATGTGAATGCTTTCGGCTACGAGAGCCTGCAGGTGAATGAGGATTGGACAGTTCACCGATTCGGGGCATCTCGTCGATTACTACCCACCGCCGGGTACAACGATGGTGTCACCGGCAATAAGAGGCACATTCAGTTCCATATGCTCTCCTTTGAGCGCGGCGTCATAGTCGAAAGGCAGTTTCACTTCCTTGCCGTCTTTGTTTCGCAGCACGTATATCTTCTTGCGTTTGGCGAAATCCGCTAAGCCGCCCGCCTCGGCGAGCGCCTGAAGCACATTCATGGGGTAAGTAAGCGAAAGAGGGCCCTCATGGCGTACAGCGCCGATAATATAGATCTTCTTGCTGTTGATCGCGGTGATAACCACGTTGACATCGGGTGCGGGAAGGAACTTACTCAACCCTTCGGTGAGCTTTGCTTCGAGTTCACTCGGCGTGAGCCCCGCGACGGAAACTTCTTTGAGGAGGGGCATCGAAATCCGGCCGTCGGTCCTAACCACCACGCTTTGAACCGAGGCGTCCGGTTCGTGAAAGACACCAATGTGCAGCACGTCCCCCGCGCCTATCTTGTAGTCGTCAGGAGTCCCGTGGTCCACTGGAGTCGCTTTGTCGGCCGTCTTAACCGGCTTCGCCGAGCCGGGGGACACCGGCCCTCCGGCAGCAGGACCCTTCGCATTCACATCCGGTTTTGGCGTACTCACGCCGGGGCCCGTGGCATTCGGAGGAGCCGTTTGATTCGGAGCAGCCGGTTCTTTGACAGCGGATGCGATTGGCGGGCTGGAGTTGTCCTTTGGCGCGTCCTTCGGTTGACGGGATTCCTGCGGTGGCGCACCGAAGCAGCTGAACGCGATCACCACAATGACCGCGCTGGCTTTGAACGCATCTGATGCCAATTGAATCAGCCTGGTCACGCCTTGCAGTTTATTCCTTTGGCACATTTCGGTCCAAAACGGTCTCCTGGCCGGTGGTCATCCAGTCCGCCGGACAATTGTGAATACTCTATTATCTCACATCGTTCGCGAACGTCCCGGACATACGAAACGCCAGACCACCCCGACTACAGAAAGCGAAATTGTGGGACTTTTTCCCTATGATCGGCCCCGGCATAATGCGAAAACACGTCTTCGCAGGCGCGGGCCCGCTCGTTGGGTACCATGGTCAATGATGTGCAGCCATCCCAAGCGATGAACAGCGATAAGCGCGACTATTTCGTACACGAGTCGGCATACGTCGACGAGCCTTGCGCTATCGGAGCCGGAACGAAGATCTGGCATTTCTCCCATGTGATGAAGAGCTCCCGCATCGGCGAACGATGCAATATCGGCCAGAATGTAGTCATCTCTCCCGACGTGGTGATCGGCAACAATGTAAAGATTCAGAACAACGTTTCGGTATACACAGGCTGCACCCTGGAGGACGACGTGTTCTGCGGACCGTCCATGGTCTTCACCAACGTCGTGAACCCGCGAAGCCATGTCAGCCGCAAAGACGAATACAAGTCTACGCTGGTTCGGCAGGGAGCCTCTCTGGGCGCCAACTGTACCGTGGTCTGCGGAACAACCGTCGGCCGTTATGCATTTGTCGGAGCCGGTTCTGTGGTAACGAAGGATATCCCTGATTACGCGCTTGTCTATGGCAACCCCGCCCGCCTTCGGGGATGGATGTGCGCCTGTGGCATAGCGCTGGAATTCAGGGACGACGGCGATCGCGGCACATGTCGTGCATGTGGAGCTGAGTACACAAAGTCGGGCCAGCACGTCGCCCCGGCCGCATAAGAACATAAGGAGGAAGAAGCTCTGACAGCAACCGACAGGCAAATACCCTTACTTGATCTGAAAGCGCAGCACCGCGGGATCCGCGAAGAGGTTCTCGCGGCAATGGTACGCGTGGTGGATTCGCAGAAGTTCATTCTGGGCGAAGAAGTCAAGAGATTTGAATCAGAGATCGCGGCGTACTGCGGGACGAAGTTCGCGGTCGGGTGCGCGTCAGGCTCCGACGCATTGATTCTGGCATTGATGGCGCTCGAGATCGGCTTTGGCGATGCAGTCCTGACGACGCCCTATACATTCTTTGCCACCGCCGGAGCAATTTCCCACGTTGGAGCAACACCTGTGTTCGTGGATGTCGAAGAAGACACGTTCAATATCGACGCCAACCGGACAGAAGACGCCCTGGCCAAACATCCAAATATCCGGGCAATCATGCCGGTTCATCTCTTCGGAGCCTGCGCGGATATGGATGCGATACGCGGCATTGCGAACGAGCGCGGCATCCACGTGATCGAAGACGCGGCGCAGGCGATCGGTGCCGAGTACAAGGGCCGGCGCGCCGGAGGACTCGGACAGATGGGCGGCTTCAGCTTCTTTCCCAGCAAGAACCTTGGCGGGTACGGTGACGGCGGGATCATTACCACCGACGACGCGTCTCTGGCAGAACGCCTGACGGCTTTGCGCGTACATGGCCGGACGGGAAAATACTTTCATCAATGGATCGGCGTGAACTCCCGGCTGGATGCGCTGCAGGCTGCGGTACTCTCAGTAAAGCTCCGGTATCTCGACGAATGGACAGCCGGACGCCAAAGGAACGCTGACCTCTACCGGAGGGGACTGGCCTCGGTTCCGGTTATCCTGCCGCAGGTGTGTGATTATCAGACCCGCCACATTTATAACCAGTTTTCGATACGGTTGGCCCGGCGCGATGAACTTCAGGCATACCTGAAAGAACGCGGCATCGGATCAGAAGTGTATTATCCGCTGCCTTTGCACCTGCAGCCCTGCTATGCCAGCCTTGGGTATCGCAAGGGAGACTTCCCGGTGAGCGAAAAGCTGGCGGAGGAGTCCGTGTCCCTGCCGATTCACGCGGACCTCGCTGCGCCGAACATTGATTATATCTGCGATACGATCCGATCGTTCCACGCATGAGGCTTCTCTCGGTCGTAGGAGCGCGGCCGCAGTTCGTCAAGCTGGCCGTCATCTGCCGGGCGGTTGCGGAGCGAGGCGCGCCATGGGTTCACCGGATCGTTCACACCGGGCAGCATTACGATCATGGGATGAGCTCTGTTTTTTTTGAAGAGCTCGAGATCCCCCACCCGGATTACGATCTTGGCGTCGGTTCCGGATCGCATGGCGATCAGACTGGCGAGATGCTGAAGCGGCTGGAACCCGTACTGGATACCGAAAAGCCGGACTGGGTGCTGCTTTACGGAGACACGAACTCCACGCTGGCGGGGGCCCTGACTGCATCGAAGCTGGGGCTGCCGACGGCGCACATTGAAGCCGGCTTAAGGAGCCACCGGCGATCGATGCCGGAGGAGATTAACCGAATTGTTGCCGATCACTTGAGCGACCTTCTCCTCTGCCCGACGGATCTGGCCGTTGCAAATCTACGCAAGGAAGGATTGGAGGGGCGGGCTGTTCTCACGGGCGATGTGATGTACGATGCTGTACTCGCTTCGCGCGAATTGGCGGATAGACGATGCAGTTCGCTGGCGGAACGCCGGAGCCGGGATTCGTTCTGCCTCGCGACCGTCCATCGCGCGGAAAACACAGATGAGCCGGACCGCCTGCGCCAGATTGTGGCAGCTCTCGATCGAATCAGCGAAACGGTGTGCCCGGTTGTGTGGCCGGTTCATCCAAGGACGAAGGGCCGCCTCAAAGAGATGGGCCTGACGACTGGTTCCATTGCTGCTTGCGGACCGGTCTCCTATCTTGAAATGCTTCTGCTCGAAAGCCGAGCGCGATTCATCCTCACTGATTCGGGCGGCGTGCAAAAAGAGGCGTATTTTCTGAAGGTTCCCTGCATCACCCTGCGCGCCGAGACGGAATGGGTGGAGACGCTGGAAAACGGGTGCAACGTTCTTACTGACTGTAGCACCGAGAGAATCCTGCAGGCCGCGCTGAACAGCGGCGGCGCGGGCCCATGGGGCGCGCCCTACGGCGATGGGTCCGCGGGGGTCAGGATTCTGGATGCGGTTGGAAAGGGGCGGATTGAAAAATCCCTCCAACGTCCTTTGCCGGCTTAGATCCAGCCTCGAAGCTTGTACCAAGCTAGCCCGAGGACTTCGTGCAACGTGTCTTCATTCCGCCGAACGGCGATCCAGTTGGGCGGCAGCTCGTCTTGCCACGGTCCCAAGGTGCGGAAATCGCACGGCGCCGGTTCCACATCAATCCCGAGTCTGCGGAAACAGGCGGCTGCTCGTGGCATACTTACAACGTCAACGATCAGTGCAATATGCGAAATGCCGTGGTCCCGCAGAATCATGCTGCTGTAGGCTGCATTCTCGTAGGTTGAGTGGGAGCGATCTTCCGTCCAGATCATACCTGCGGGAATTCCGCTCCTTCGCAGCAACTGGCTCATGGTATCAGCGATTGTCGGATACCGGCGTGAAGTCCGGCCACCCGAAACCAGAATGGGCAGCGGCCCGTAGTGTTGATAAATCCAAACTGCGTGTTCGCAACGCCGGTAGGTGTTGCTTCCCGGTACGGGATATGGCTCTTCGCGATAGGGAGGCTCAACAGCTTCCCCAAGCACGACCAGGGCTTGCAGGGGCGAACCCGGCGCAAAGAGACGCACGGGATATTGTGCCTCGAGTGGCCGCGACAACAACCAGTCAGCTGGTGGCCAGGACACGACGAACAGTCCGGCCACTCCACAGACGACCAGCCGTTTACCTTTGCTGCGAGGTAACCGGAAAAGGCCGATCGCAGCGATGGCCAAGAACAGGAACAGAAGCGGCTGACTGTAACTCAGGTACCGTAAATCCACTATTCACCGAGTGAGCGGAACATCTCCTGGATGTCGCGAGAGGTCCGTCGGACTGCTTCTATCTCCCACCCGCTCCCGCCACAGCTATGGAGTGCGGGTTGTCAGCCAGCGCGGAATGGTCGGACTGCTCTTCCACGCCCAGCTTCTTCATCTTATAAAGGAGCGCTTTATAGTCGATCTGCAGCAGGAGCGCCGCTTGTTTTCGATTCCAGTGGGTTGCCTGAAGGGCTGACAGGATGGCATCGGTCTCGGCTTTGTTCTTCGCTTTCGTCACCTGCTCGAGAACCGACGCAGAAATCTCCACTGCTCTTGGAGAGCTGTGGATTTCGATGGCCGGCGGGATTGGAGCCACCCTCCGATTCGCCTTCGCCAGCAGGTGATGCGCCACCAGGTCC
>JBAUOG010000933.1:0-2976 GCA_049579625.1 Bryobacteraceae bacterium | reverse complement strand
GTTCCCCACGCCTTACTCTCGCACCGTTCTATGTCTCACTCTATTCTTACAATTAGGACTGATACACGGCGTTGTCGTCGGTAATTCTGCAGACCGAGGGCCGAGGTGCTGATATCGGACCAAAAACATCGCCGGCAATAGAATCGTGCGTAGCAAATCGTAAGAAAGAGGCCTATGATGGCATTCCGCGTCTTGATCATCGGTGGCACGGGGCAGGTCGGAGCCGCAGTGGTGCGGGCGCTGGTTGCCGAGCCGTCCTGCGCTGAAGTGGTGATGGTCAATCGCAAGGCGATTCCTCTGACCGCTAACCATCGCTTGCGGCAGGTGATCTTGGATACGGCAGCTGCGCAGTTTCCCGCCGAAGCGACCAAGCTTGCACTGAGCATGGTGGCGTTAGGCGACCCTGTCTATGGGGCCTCCTGTGTTGGCGTCGGTAAAGGCAGCAGGAAGTGGAGCGAGGAGGAATTGAAGGCCCTCGAAATTGGGGTTGTCGGTGGTTTTGCCCGTGGTTGCCATGCCGGAGGCGTTGCTCAGTTTGCGCTGCTCTCGGCAGTCGGAAGCACAGCGAAAAGCAGGATTCGCTACGTGCGAGTTATGGGGTTAAAAGAAGAAACGATTGAAGGTATCGGCTTCAAAAGTCTTGCGATTTTCCGCCCGGGAATTATCGCCGGCAATGCTCACACGCCGGGCTATGCTGCTTGGTTGGGGCGTCTCATGCCGGGACCGTTTGGGACCATTGAGCAGGATGATATCGGGCGGGCTTTTGCCGCTGAATTCATCAGTAGCTCGGCCCCCAATGGCGTCGTGTATCTCGACAATGCGGCGATGAAACAGAGGTCTCGTGGGCTTACTTAGGTCCTTTTGCTGATGGCTTTAACTGGCTGCAGCTTTGACAAAGTACAGTCAGGATGCGCACCGCCCCTGTCTTGCCGTTCTGACCCACTTCGCCGATTGGTCCTACGCAGCTTGGGCATCCTGCTTCGCAGGGACATGCTGCGGCGAGGTCCAGCGATTGCTTTAGCAGGCGTTCGCGATGGGCATACAGCGGCTGGCTTTGCCCGATGCCGCCGGGATAATTGTCGTAGAGAAACAGATCCGGTTCATACGTGCGTGGGTTCGGCGAAATCACGCCGTGGGAAATATCCTCGGTGATCGCTACTCCCAAATCGCGCGTGTCGCACATCAGCAACAACGCGCCCGTCGTTTGGATCAGGTTTCCGACAGCGACCAGCGCGCCTTGTATGTCTACCGGCGACAAATCGCTAAAGCGCGCCAGAAACTCAGCCGGAAAGTGCAGCCAGAACGCCGTGGTGTGCATTTCCTGTTCCGGCAGCTGCAAGTGCCCCGCTCCGACATTTTCGAGTGTGTAGAACTTGATCTTCTTGAATCCGACCACCTGGCGCTTCACGCGCAGCTCGCCGTGCGCGGCGCGAACCTCGCTACCGGCCGTAGCCGCATCCGATTCGAACGTCGCGAGTTCTTTCACTTGCGTGTATACGTTCGCATCGGTGAAGTAGTCGCTGTCCACGCGGCGCACAAACGCCTTGCGGCCATCGTAATCGAACTTCTCGACCTGGTACTGCCGTGAGTCATGTAAGTAGATGGCTTTTTCATGGAGCGTGGTCAGCGCGGCAGGGAATTCCACTTCGCCAATGATTTTGTGATCGCCCGTAATGTCGACCACGACGAAGTTATCGCTGGTGACGGCGCGTAGGCTCACGGCGTCTGCCGGGTAGCTGTCGTTCACCCAATGCCACGTGTCTCCTGAATGGTGGAGCAGCCGCAGATCGTTCGCCAGAAACTCGCAGAGCTGCCCGGTCGGGTGAGGGCCGAACAGTTCACCATCCTGGATCGGCAGCTCGAAGGCCGCGCACTTCAGATGGCTCAAGAGAATCTCGAGGTTGCTGGCGTTGATATGCGCCTCCTCTGGAGGACGGCCGAAGAAGTATTCAGGGTGCTCGATGATGTATTGATCCAGTGGAGCGCTCGACGCCACAAGCACGGCTAGTGATGAAGCCTGACGGCGTCCTGCTCGGCCCGCTCGCTGCCAGGTCGACGCGATAGAGCCCGGATATCCGGCCATCACGACCGCGTCCAGCGAACCGATATCCATGCCCAACTCCAGTGCGTTTGTAGCCACGACGGCTCGGATGGTTCCCTCCCGCAGGCTGCGTTCAATCTCGCGGCGCTCCTTCGGAAGATAGCCGCCGCGGTACCCCCGAATCGATTCATGGGAGAACGGCAGCTCGGCGCAGGCATCTTTCAGGTAGGTCACCAGCACCTCGGTGGCCAGGCGGTTGTTGGTGAAGACCAGTGTCTGTTGACGCTGCTTGATGAATTCGAGCGCGAGCCGCCGCGTCTCGTGCAAATAGCTGCGCCGGATGCCGAGTTGGCGATTCACCACCGGGGGGTTGTAAAAGACAAAGTATTTCTCGCCGCTCGGCGCGCCATTGTTGTCGACGAGTTCAAATGTCCGTCCGGTGATGTCTTCGGCCAGCTGCTTGGGATTCGAGATGGTGGCGGACGAACAAATGAAGGTTGGATTCGAGCCGTAGAAGTTACAGATCCGCCGGAGCCGGTGGATGATATTCGCGAGATGGCTGCCGTAGACGCCTCGGTAAAAATGCAGCTCGTCGATCACGAAGTAGCGCAGGTTTTCAAAACACTTCGCCCATTTTGTGTGATGGGGCAGGATGCCGGTGTGCAGCATGTCGGGATTGGTGAGCACGATATTCGCTCTCTCCCGAATGGCCCGGCGCGCGTCTTGGGGCGTGTCTCCGTCGTAGGTGTGACAAGTCACCCCGCCGGGCAGTTGCGTCACCAGCGAATCCAGCTCATGGCGTTGATCCTCGGCCAGTGCTTTCGTGGGGAACAGGTAGAAGGCGCGGGCGGTCGGGTCGGTTAACAGCGTCTGCAGGACCGGCAAGTTGTAACAGAGCGTCTTGCCGCTGGCGGTCGGCGTCACCACCACCACAT
>JBAUOG010000932.1:0-2324 GCA_049579625.1 Bryobacteraceae bacterium | reverse complement strand
CCCTCCCCCTTGCCCTTTGCCGCCAGCACGCTCACCAGCCCCGCCACGATCACCGCCAGGTAAAACTGCCCCGTCATGGCCTCTATCCAGGCCAGCGTGCGGGTCGCCGGGGAGACGGGGCTGATGTCGCCGTAGCCCACCGTCGTCAGCGTCACGAAGCTGTAGCCCATGTTCAGTGTAGGTCGTCGTAAGTCCTTGCGGCGCAAGGACCGAAATTTGAATTAGTCACGACACCACTGCCGGCTCGCCCGGGGGCGGGGGCGGCGGGCGGAGATTCGTGATCCCCAGTGCTCGCAGGATCTCCTGAGCACGAGCACTGGCGGCGCTGACACCGCTACGCTGTTCGCCGTTTACCTTGAACGTCACATGGCGAATCGTCGTCATAGCCTGCAGTGCCTCGGGAGCGGACAGCTTCACCCCGGCTTCCTTCAACCGTCGCTCCAGCAACGTTTGCAGCAGCAGGGCCAGCGCGGCCACGAAGATGTGCGCTTTGACACGGGGCGCCACCTGATGGTGAATCGGTCGCAACGCCAGGACATCTTTCAAATGCCGAAAGCTGCGCTCCACCTCGGTCAATTGCTTGTACAGCGCCACGGCTTCCTTCGCGTCGATGTCCTTCTCGCTCGTGGCGATCACGTACTTGCCTTCCAATCGCTTCTCGGGTTCCAGACGCCTGGGGTTCTCAAAAAACACGAAAGCGCCTGCGCGGATCTCCCAACTGAAGTAACGATAGCCGTGATGGGCACGCAACGCGCGTTCGGCGGCGGCGCCAATCTCCTCCGGTTTCTTCAGCCGGCCTTGCGTTACCCGCGCTTGCACGCTCGCCAATTTGATCCGCGTTCGTTCCATCGACTGCTGTCGCTTGCCTTCCTCGTAAGCGCGACGCTCGTCCGAATCAATGACGAACACACGCCGCGCCGCATCGCCGCTGGCCACTTCCTGAACACGAGTGCGTAACGGCTTGGCCTGCTGCTCGGAGGCAGTGATGCCCATGGGGCAATCCACCCACTTGCTGTCGTCCAGGGTTTGCAACCAGGCATCCAATTGAGCATTGCGGCGGCGTTTCAAGCCCACCAAATAACCATGGCTATCGCCCAGCAATGCCTCGATGTTGTCGTCGCTCACCATGCCGCGGTCGCCGACAAAGATGATGCGGCCAAAATGGAAACGCGTTGTCAAATCGCTGATGACCTCCTGGACCGTGGTCGCGTCCATGCGATTGCCTTCCCAGACGTGATGGGCAATCGGCCAACCCGCCACCATCACCAGGCCGACCACGACTTGCACGTTCTGCGACTTACCGTCGCGGCTATAGCCATGATGGGCGAAGTTCTTCGGCCCCTGGCCCTCGAAGTAGGTGCTGGTGATGTCGAACAGCACCAGGTCGGGCCGCAGACTAAACAAGTCACGCAGGCGCCCATACAAGGCCACCTCGATCTGGCTCTTGGCTTTCACCAATTGATCGAGGGTCCGATACCAGCCGTCCAGTTGGCGATGATGCACCTGGACCCGGCGGCGTTGGTGCCAATGGGGCAGGAAACGACGGCCCTGGCGATCGCAGACGAAGTCGGTTTCCAGCCAGCGCGCCAGCCCATGTTCGCTGCAGGGGTGGCTGAGCCGATTGGCCAGGAGGACGAACGCGCGATCGGTGAAGGGCGCACCTTTCTTGGCCTTGCCGAGGAGGGCGTCAAAGATGTCCCAGAGGCCGAGCTGGTCAAAGAGGGCACGGACAACCAGAACGGGTCCCCAGGTGGCGGCTTCGAGTACGTCGATGTCGCCGTCAGGTTCATTGGGCCGAGATGTTTCACCCTGGAGGAGGCGCTGCAACTGGGGCAGGAGGACGGTGAGGAGGTCCTTGCGTCCAAGATCGACGATGGTGCGTTGTTTGACCTTGCCGTCTTCGCGATAGGACTCGACGACCCGTACGTACTCGTTAACGGAGCCGTTGGAGGACGGCACTTTGATGGTGCGGAGGTACATGGAGTAACAGTATCACGACGTTCTTGGCGTAGATCAAGGCCAGAAAAGGCAATTTCTTGCAAAACCAATGGCCGTTGTGTCACTACGCTTTTTGGCCCGGACGGGGGGGCGAACGCCTGGAACCCCGTGAAACATGGGGTTTGGCGATGTGCAGATAGTACAGATCGGTGTACTCGCACTGAACATGGGCTAAGCACGACCGCTTTCGCCCGCTAAAACCACCCAATAGGGCGTCAGGAGAGGCCAAGAGGCGGTTGGCCCGTGCCTGATCCTGCGCATGCGCGCGGCTTCACAGAGTCGCGGACTCCCCTATACTGCCAAACACTAAGTGGTTCCGCACAAGG
>JBAUOG010000931.1:0-4116 GCA_049579625.1 Bryobacteraceae bacterium | reverse complement strand
GGTCTTTGCCGTATCGTTGTTGTAGCCGGGAACGTAGTAGATGGTGTTGTTGAAGTAGGCTGCGGCATTCAGATCACCCGACAGTTCGTGCTGCTCCTCGACTACCGCGTCGGTCACGACGTTGTTGGGATCGAATTTTCCCATGTTGTCGCGGTCGATCAGGTAGATCTTCCCTTCCTTTCCCGTGCCGATCAGTAAGTGAGGGTGGGCGGCGCTGCCGACTGAATCGGGCAAGATCGTGGTGCCGCCAGAGCCGAGATCGGTATCGCCGCCGTCGAGCGTATGGTTGTTCTGAGGAGAGAAATAGTCCACGACTTTCAGACCCCAACCGTTAATGTTTTGATTGGCCTGCGTGGTGGTGTCAAAGCCGATTTTGACGAAGCTATCGCCGTAATCGCCGTTGACGGGGAAACCCTGCGCGTTCAGTCCAGTCGTCGTTCCGTTGGGTGAAGTGCCACTGTAGTTGCCGTCGAAGGTCCCGTTGCCAGTCATGAAGTAGAACAGCGGATTGCCGCTGGCATCCAAGTGGGGATCCATCGTCATGATGTCACCCCCTTGCCAAATCCCACCCAATCCGCCGTTGGGCGTCGTGTTGAGGGCGGCGGTCAAGGCCAACGTGTTCTCGTCGAATCTCAGCACCCAGCCGTGATAGGGCCCGTTGTCGCCGTGGCTGGCCCATTCGGTGTAAATCTGGCCATTGAACAAAAGGATGCCGGGCCGGCTCATTTGCCGCAGCGCATTGAAATAGACGCGGCTCTGGGTCTGGCCAGGGAGCGTGATCGCTCCCGATCCGTTGCCGAATACGAACGGATCCTGGTTCGGGTCGCTCGCGCTCGTTTGCGTGCGATACGTATAAGCGCCGTTGGTGAAATCGGTGTCGCCGATGATGTGGCTGGCGATCACCGCGCCGTTTTGGATGTTGATCTTGAAGAGCGTGGCGACGTAATGCGTGTGATTGACCGTGCCGACCGGAACAATCTGCTTCGTCTTGGTGATGACGAACAGAGCGTTTTGCGAAAGATCGATTGTGGGAGTTCCCGTAATGCCGATTTCGGGATTGATGTCGTTCGAATTAACTTCACCGTTGGGAACCGATGTGATCGAGGTCGCTCCGGCGATTCCCGCGCCCAATGCCGGATTGAGAAACGAATCGTACCAAAGCACATTGCCCCCCATCGAATCGATGGCATAGAGGCCATCGTGCTCGGTGGCGGCGAAAACCGTATTGTGTACGCCCTGAAAATTACCGGTCGTAATGTTCAGCCCAGAGACGTACAGCGGCTCGGCATAGGCCTGGCCGTCCAACGGGGTCGAGAACGTCTTGGCAAAGGTCGTCGTATTGACGTTGCCGGGGGTTAGCAGCGTCTCGGTATTGTTGACGCCGGTCGATTGGGCGTCCATGTGGTAGCTGAGCACATTCGTCGAAAGCACCCATCGCGGCTCAAGCCGTTCGACGCCGAGTAATGCGGCGGCACGAGTCCTTTGCCGATACGACAATCTCCGTTTTGAATTGCCCCGCTTCCGCCGATAACTTCGCACCATCTCTCTTCCCTTTTGGAGTGTTTCGCGTCTGGGTTCCGAAGCAGAGCAGCGAAAAACGACATGAACCACGGAGTTGCAGAGAACCGAGGCAGGACAGCGAGATTGCAGCTCCGCCGAGATAAGAGCCCGATTCCTTCGCTCAAACCCAAGCGTTCACTCTAACAGACTCTTCTGATTTCGCAAGGTTTTCTCACTTCAGGCAGCGATTCCGTAACTGTATCTGACCGCGGCCGGTTAAGCCATTAGCTGGCTTGCTCTTGGCTCGCCTCGTCGGGAGGCGAGCAGATTCGCATCCGAGAATCGACTTGCGTCGTCCCGGATATCTGATATATAATAATATATCAGATAAGGAGGAATCTCATGCTCAGCCGCTCGCAGCGATCCAGCCAGGAACGCCAGGCCCGCTCGTCCGCCGTGAAGCACGTCGCCGACAAGCCGTTGCTGCGGGGCAGCCTCGTGGTCATGCGACGCGTGTGCGGCAAGCGGGGATGCCATTGCCAGAAAGGGGAAAAACACCCCGCTCTTTACCTGGCCGGGCGCGTCAAGAACAAGCGGGCCATGATCTACATCCCTGCGGCCCTTGAGGAGACGGTTCGCGAGTGGATCGGCAACGGTCGGCGGGTTGACGAGTTGCTGGATTTCGTGTCGCAGCAATGCTTGGCGCAATTGCTCGATCAGAAGCAGCAGGCTCTGGGACGATCCCCCAAAGGCTCGGTTCGCCGAAAACGCCATCGCAAAGGTCGGCCGCCATGATGAGGCGCTTTTGTCGTTACGTCGACAAGGTGTTTCACTTCGGCTCACACGTCCAGACGCTGAGCGAGACGCGCCAGCGCCCGCAGATTCCCGCGTCTGCCGTGTTCGTCAGCGCCTGGGCCATGTTTGCCACAGGCCGGGGCAGCCTGAACAGTTTGGAAAAAGAAGTCCGCATTCCCGCGCGATTGCGAGGTTTGGTCGGTTCCAAGGCCCCCAGCGCCGACACCATGGGCCTGGTGTACACCCAGTTGAAAAGCGCGGAGCTGCGGCGGATGCTCTCCGCGATTAACCACCAGGTGCGACGCAATAAGGCCCTGGGACCTGGGGGAAATCTGATGCTGGCGGCCGTGGATGGCCACGAATTCTTCGCCAGCCGCAAACGCTGCTGTCCGGATTGCCAGACGCGAGAGATCCAACTGAAGGACGAAACGGTGACGGAGTATTATCACCGGGGCGTGGTCTGCCACTTAATCGGCCACGAGCTGGCGCTCCCCTTGGATATGGAACTGCAACGGCCCGGCGAAGGCGAGGAAACGGCGGCCAAGCGGCTCCTGGAACGGGTCTTCTCTCAATATGAACGGTTCATCGACGTGGTTACCGGCGATGCGTTGTACCTGGATTCCCCCTTCATCAACTTTTGCCTGACTCACCACAAGCACGTGGTCGTGGTCGTCAAGGGAGACCACCGGCTGCTGTTGCAGGACGCCCAACAACTGTTCTGCCAGCGGACACCGGATGAGTGGACTGCGGGACGCCGCACGATTCGCTCCTGGGATGAAGAAGGCTTCACGTCCTGCGAAGGCGTGAAGGCGCCCCTCCGCGTGCTGCATACCGAGGAAACGGTGCGTCGCCGCGAACAGATGAGCGGACAAGAGAAGGAAGATTCCTCATCCTGGTATTGGGCCACCACACTTTCCAAAAGCCAACTATCGACACGCCAGTTCTACTATGCCGGGCATGGCCGCTGGGACATCGAGAACGATTGCTTCAATATGCTCTCCACACACTTGGCGTTGGATCATTGCTTCCGACACGACGCCACGGCCATCGTGAACTTCATTCTCACCTGTTTTATGGCCTATGTTCTGCTGCAATGCTTCTGGCGTGGCAACCTCAAGCCCGCCTGCCGGCGAATCATCGGCAGTCTGATTGGGCTGATCGATGAACTTTATCGCGGCCTGGGACCGGGCTGCCGGGCGCCCTGGTTGGCCCAGCCCCCATGAAATGAACACCACGTCGAAGCACGGATGCGTTGCGACCCGGCTGGCATGCATCAGCCGTGGAGAATACCCCGCCGCGCTGCGGAAAATCGCGGCATTCCACCCCTCGAAACTGCTCGCCGAACTCTCCTCGCCTGCCTCGAGTCTCAATCCACAGCCATGACAAAGGTTAAAACGCCCGCGATCGACGCGCGGACGCCAACTTACGGAACCGCTGTCGACGAATATCGGTGCTATTCTTAGCGGCGCGGATGTGCTATAATCTGGTTCGCTTGCCAGCCATTCGCGCTCGCAAGCAATCGGATGCTCCACCGGCAGCCGCTTGTCTTGCCGACCGATGACGCAGGTCATCGGGTCAGCAGCGGCAAGGTGTGTGGGCGACAGCGAAGAGCGCAGAGGCATCACATGTCTCGAGGACCGCTCTCATGTTCTATTTCCGCGCAATCGCGCGTCCAGGCCCAAGTCCCACGCAAAGGAGTCATTCCATGTCGATTCTCTTTTCTCCGCGCCGCGGAGCCGCTGCAAGTCGCCTCGGCTTTACCCTGATCGAACTGTTGGTGGTGATCACGATCATCGGCATACTGATCGGGTTGTTGTTGCC
>JBAUOG010000930.1:0-3706 GCA_049579625.1 Bryobacteraceae bacterium | reverse complement strand
CCCGGTAGAGGGCAACCCGGCTCTGCGACTAAGGCGTTACCGGACGGCAGTAACCACGGGAAAGTTAAACAATAGGTGCTTTGTGAATCAGGTCTATTCAACCCCAACAGGAGTCGGTCATTGAAGTTCGCTGGATCGTAGATCCCGTCCTCGTCGAGAATGAGTGCGCCCGCCAGAGAGCACAACTCGATCAGCCGGTGCCAGTCGGCGGAGTTCCGGGCCAAGCGCGAGACCTCCAGCCCCATTACCAGACCCGCTTTGCCGAGAGCGACCTCACTGACCAACTTCTGAAACCCATCCCGGCCGGCTGACTGTGAGCCGGACTTGCCGAGATCACAATCGAGTACATGGATGCGTTCGAGCGGCCAGCCCAGGGCTACTGCGCGGTCACGCAACGCGTATTGGCGTTGCGTGCTTTCCGTGTTCTCCAAGACCTGGCGCGGTGTGGACTGTCGAATATAAAGATAAGCATCGCGCTCAAGATTCTGCTGGGTAACTTTCAGCTCAGACATGCAGAAACTCCTCCCGTCGAGTGCTGAGAATAAGACTTGCAACCAGGCGGACGAGTTCGGTTCCAAATGAATCGTCCAATGGCGTTTCGGTCGCAGATGGAAAATGCGATTCGGGTGGACGTGCCGGCAAGGCCGCGGATCTGATCTGGGCCCAAGTTGCCAAGCCACAGCGCAGGAGAACCCCACGCCCTTCCGGGTGTTCTGTTCCTCCGCCCGGTTGGACTACGTGTCGGCGGAGTCCTTCGTAGGCTTCGACGGTTCCCTCCGGAATGGGCAGGCTTACGCCTTGCGCGGTTTTTTTTTGCTCGCCAGCGCACGCTCCAGACTCCGGCGGTGAACCGTGATGCCGAATTTTCCCTGAACGGCTTGGACACAGGCGACGGTCGTCAAGCTGGGCTCGGTAGCTCGCAAGGTCCGCACGTACTCCACGACCTCGGCGGACAGCTTGTGCCCCGCTTTGGGCCCGCGGCGCTTGGGAAGTAGGCCGATCAGGCCGGCTTGCTCGAATGCAGCCTGGGCCTGATAGACCGTGGGACGCGAAACGCCAAACTTGGTAGCCACATCGACAATCGAGGCCCCTTCGACGCTGTGTCTGCGGAGCATTTCGTAGCGGACCTGGAGAAGATCCTTGGGATCGAAGAATGGATTCTCTTTGAACAGAGTGTCGGAAACAGCGTCGGGGCGAGAGTTGAGGGTGCCAGTCCGTTTCAACACCAGTGTTTTTTGATCGGGCTTTTTCAGTTTGGCCATTCGATCGCTCAGCGTGGCGTATGTAAGTATTATTATGCCTCATATCTAGTCCTCGGTCAAGCCCAAACCGGGAATGAAACCGTGCCCGACACACGGCTTTTGTCTCCAAAAAATAAACCATAGCCCAATGAGGACACCTCCCGGACGCAGCTGTGCGGCGTAATTCGTCTGTCAAGTGAGGCACTATTAACCTTACACATTCTGTGCTCCCGTGCCGGCCTGTTTGCGCCGGTCGAAAAGGCGCCGGAGCTCCAAAAGATCATCCACCCGAAACGCCGACCGGCCAGCCGAGACACACTCGAAGCCGTCTGTTGAGACGACGTCCGTCACATTGGTCAACAGGGACTTAAGCTTCCCGCTCGGGTCGTAATAGAAGACCCGATCCTCACCCCAGGTGAGCCTCCGTGTTACTAGTTCGTACTCGGCTCCACGAAGCGGATGAAAGGGATGAGTGATGCGGAATCGGCCTGCTGTGGATACCACACAACCTGCATTCGATAACTCTCGATAAGGCCAAAGTTGAAGCCGGCGTGCTGCTGGTCGAGCGCTGGATACTGGCTGCACTACGCAAGCGGCGTTTCTTCTCGCTCGGCGAAGTCAATGAAGCCCTCAGCGAGTTGTTGGTGCGTTTGAATGAGCGGCCCTTCCGCAAGCGCGACGGTTCACGCAAGACACTGTTTGAGACGCTCGACCGCCCAGCGTTGAAACCATTGCCGGCCGAGCGCTACCAATATGGGGAGTGGAAGATCGCTCGCGTCAACATCGACTATCACGTCGAGCTCGACCGCCACTGGTACAGCGTGCCCTATACGATCACGCAGGAGGAGGTGGAGATCCGCGCCACGGCCTCGACGGTGGAAGTTTTTCACAAAGGGGTCCGAGTGGCATCGCACGCCCGCTCGCATGCGCCGCACCGCCACACCACCATCCACGAGCACCGGCCCAAGGCACATCAGCGGTACCTGGAGTGGACGCCCTCGCGGATCATCGAGTGGTCCGGCAAGATCGGGCCGGCGACGGCACAAGTGGTCGACCGCATTCTGGCCAGTAACCGTCATCCGGAGCAAGGCTTCCGTTCCTGCCTGGGGGTCATCCGGCTCGGCGATCGATATCCGCACGCGCGGGTGGAAGCAGCTGCGCGGCGTGCCGTGGCGCTCAACGTCTGCTCTTACCAGAGTCTGAAAGCGATTCTAGAAAACAACCTGGACGGCCAGGCCCCGGACCCCGCGCCCGACGCTCAGTCGCCCATCGACCATCCCAATCTCCGCGGTCCTGATTACTACGACTCGGGCAACTCGCCCACGGTGCAATGAGCCAGAAAGAGGATTTATGCTGACACAACCAACCATCGAGAAACTCATGTCCATGCGCCTGCGTGGCATGGCGGAAGCGTTCCGCGAGCAACAGGAGAGCGCCGACTCACAACGGCTGAGCTTCGAAGAACGGCTCGGGCTGTTGATCGACCGCCAGTGGTACTGGCGTGAGAACCGCGCGCTGGAACGGCGGTTGCGCAACGGCCGGCTGCAAGGTCCGGCCTGCGTGGAGGACATCGACTACCGCACGACGCGCGGGCTGGACCGCCAGGTGGTACGCTCCCTGACGCAAGAGTCGGCCTGGGTTCGCGAACATCAGAACCTGTTTCTGATCGGGCCGACGGGAATCGGTAAAACCTGGCTGGCGCGAGCCTTCGCCCAGAAAGCCTGCCGGGATGGCTACACCGCGCTCTTTCAGAAAGCGACGGAACTGTTTCGCGGCCTCTCCACCTCGCGTGCCGACGGTAGTCACTCGAAACTGCTTTATCAGCTGGGCCGCGTGGATCTGCTGATCGTGGACGACTGGGCCATGGCGCCGATGACCGAAACCGAACGTCGCGACTTTCTCGAGATCTGCGACGCGCGCTACCAGGCCCGCTCCACGCTACTCACTAGCCAACTGCCCGTTACCAGCTGGCATGCTCAGATTGCCGATCCAACCATCGCCGACTCGATCCTTGACCGCCTCGTTCACAATGCACACCGCATCGAGCTCAAGGGCGAATCGATGCGCAAAAAGCGCGGCCCGAAAGGAGGAAAAGAAAATGGGTAACCGAAGCCGGCCGCGCCGGTCTCTACAGTGCTGGGGCGGGGCGAGGGAACTCAAACGCCGTTCCCTCGCCCCACACCCCACTCCCAGCTCAAACAGGGAAGAAACCAGAAAGGTATTGACGGATGCCGATCACTTTCGGATCATGAAACAAGCCAGCGTCGCTTCGCTCCGATGCTGATCGCCATCACCCCGGAATCGTGATCGGCATCAGTTCGGAATCGTGATCGCCTTCGCCGGAATACGCATGCGAACTGAATTGTACGCGTTGCGGCAGTCTCACTCAGAGGCGCCGCCAACACATCATATCCTCCCTGCTGGATGAGTTCTTCCCAGAAGCGGTCGCCTGGCGCCTCCAGTAC
>JBAUOG010000929.1:0-3455 GCA_049579625.1 Bryobacteraceae bacterium | reverse complement strand
CCTACAGGCATGTACCCGCCGCTGCCCCCGTTACGTCGCAGATAGAATAGGGGCAAGTCCATGAAGCGTTTCGTTTTTCTCCTGTCGGCTATAGTCACCTGCGCAGGCCTATCGTTGGTCGCGACCCGCGCCCAGCAAGCGCCTCCTGCAAGCCCCAAGAAGCCCGCGGCCGCACCAGCCGACAGCCAGACGGCTCAAACGACTGACCCCAGCCGTATCGTCTACGACGTGACCCGCGTCAACATGCTGTTCACGGTGCAGGATAAGCATGGTCGATTCGTAACGGACCTCACCCGCGACGATTTCGAGATCTTCGAGAAGAAGGCGCCGCAGAAAATCCTGGACTTCACCGCGGAAAGCGATCTGCCCTTGCGGCTGGCCGTTCTCATCGATACCAGCAACAGCGTTCGCGACCGCTTCAAATTCCAACAGGAGGCCGCCTCCAACTTCGTGAATAGTATCGTGCACGAAAAAGACAAGGCGATTGTCGTCAGTTTCGACACGGGCGCCGAGTTGGCGGCAGACCTGACCAACGATACGAACAAGCTCGAGAACGCTATCCGCGACCTGCGGCCGGGCGGTGGAACCGCGTTGTACGACGCCATCTACTTCGCTTGCAAGGATAAGCTGATGCTCGATCAGCCCATGTACAAGTTCAGGCGGGCGATGGTCATCTTAAGCGATGGTGACGATAACCAGAGCCACTACAGCCGTGACCAGGCGCTGGAAATGGCCCAGAAGGCCGACGTTGTCATCTATACGATTTCCACCAACAACAGCCATATTGTGACCGACGGCGACAAGGTGATGCGCTACCTCGCCGAACAGACCGGTGGTACGCCGTTTTTCCCCTTTCAGGCCAGTGACCTCAACCAGTCTTTCGAGAACATCGCAAACGAATTGCGCCATCAATACAACCTTTTCTACCGGCCGGAACCGGAGCACGATGACGGCCAGTACCATGCGGTCGACATTAAGGTGAGAGGGCGCAAAGACCTGGTCGTCCGGGCGCGCAAGGGATACTACGCGAAGCGCCTGTCGTAACAGGCGTTGGTGAAAAAAAAGGCCGGAAACCGCTCCCTGGCTCCGGAGCGGAGAGCTACGGTCACGGCCCCGTTTGGGTTGCCATCCGTCGCGGTTGACGAGCTTTGTCGCGTTTGGGGACACGCCTTGCTCCGAAGCGGAGAGCGCAGCGCGCACGGCGAGCTGGCGCTGCGCCGGCGCTTTGAGACGCTGGAAGTGAGCATGACATCAGGCCGCGGTGTCCCCGATGAGCTGAGGAGCGCGCCGTTCGGGGTCCACGGAGACCGCTCATGTTGGCTCCGTTTTTGCCAATAAAACAGGATCACCCTGTTATGTTTGGCGCTATACTAAGAGAGCCCCCGAGAGGCAGCTTGCTGCCGCTATTTCCACCCGCCTTTGAGTAGCCTGGAAGGAACAACCATGGAAGATAAAGACCGCGCCCGGACATTAACCGCCACGTTGAGCCAGATTGAAAAGCAGTTCGGCAAAGGGTCGATTCTGCGGCTCGGATCCCATGAAGCGATCGTCCCTGTATCCGTCATTTCCTCGGGATCGATTTCGGTGGATTACGCGCTGGGTGTGGGTGGTTTTCCGCGCGGACGCATCTGCGAGATCTTCGGCCCGGAATCTTCCGGAAAAACGACGCTTGCGCTGCAGGTGGTTGCCGAGGCCCAGAAAAAGGGCGGTATGGCGGCTTATATCGACGTGGAACATGCGCTGGATCCGGGTTATGCCAAGCAACTGGGCGTGGACGTGGACAACTTGCTGGTCTCGCAGCCCGATTTCGCCGAGCAAGCGCTGGAAATCACTAGCGCGCTGATTCAATCCGGCTCCATCGATGTTCTGGTAGTGGATTCCGTGGCCGCGCTCGTTCCGAAAGCCGAACTCGACGGCGAGATGGGCGATTCGCACATGGGCGTTCAGGCCCGCCTGATGTCGCAAGCCATGCGGAAGCTTACCGGCTTCGTCTCCAAATCAAACACCTGCCTGATCTTCATCAACCAGATTCGCGAGAAGATCGGTGTGATGTTCGGCAACCCGGAGACCACCTCCGGCGGACGTGCCCTGAAGTTCTACTCGTCCGTGCGCGTCGATATCCGGCGCATTGCGGCCATCAAGGATGGCGAGACAGTCACCGGCAACCGGACTAAAGTCAAGATTGTAAAGAACAAAGTCGCCGCGCCATTCCGTGAAGCCGAGTTCGACATCATCTACGGTGAAGGGGCTTCCAAGGAAGGCGATCTGATCGATCTCGGTGTGACCAAGAACCTGGTCGAGAAGAGCGGCTCCTGGTACAGCTACAAGGGTGAACGGATCGGCCAAGGGCGCGAGAATGCCCGGCAGTTCCTGAAGGATAACCTGGACGTGCGCACCAAGCTCGATACGGAACTGCGCAAGACGCTGGGAATGCTCCGGTCCGAGGAAGCCCCCGTCGCCGGTCCGACACCGATCGACAGCGCCAAGCCCGCTGCCGCCGGTGCCCGCGGAAAGTAGCCGGGCCGGCGTCCCTCGCGTTTTCCTTTGGTTTCGCTTGGCGAGCCGGGTCTGCCGTTTCAGGAACTAAACTCTTTGGACTTGCCTTTCTTTCCTGACTGCTGTGTAATGAGGCATTCCAGGTCTGCGGAGGCAGACTGCGGATATCACCATGTCGGTGACACTACCAACCACCACGAGGCTGTTGACGGAAGAAAGACGGCGAGAGATCGCGGAGATCGTAGAGCGCCAGGGGCGCATCACCGTGAGCGAAGTACGCAGACTCTTCGGCATCTCGGCGGTAACAGCGCGCAGCGATCTAGATAGCCTCTCCGCATGCGGATCTCTGGTCCGCTCCCACGGCGGAGGCATCCGCCCGCTGGTGACTGGTCCCGACTATCCGCTGAAAGTCCGGGAATCGATCCGGCACGACGAAAAAGTACGCATTGCGCGCGCTGCCGTGCAATTGATCCAGCCCTCGCAAACCGTCATCCTGTGCACTGGCTCCACCTCGTCGGAACTGGCATCGCAAATCAGACGCGCCAACATCGACCACCTCACGGTGATTACATACGCGTTGAACATCGCGATGCAATTTGCCGATACCGCAAACACCTCATTGTTGATGATTGGGGGCATTCTGCGCCACGTCTCGAGCGCCTTCGTCGGCCCGCAGGCGGAACACATGATCAGTACTCTGCATGCCGACCACTTGTTCCTCTCGACGGTCGGGTTGGACCTGGACGCGGGCTTGACCACGCTCGACATTCTGGAGGCGCAACTGAACTTGCGGATGGCCAGAGCGGCGAAGGAAGTCACGGTGATCGCCGATTCCAGCAAGTTTGGCCACCGAAGTTTGTCGGTGTCTCTTCACTGGAGCCAAGTGCAGCGAGTCATTACGGACGATCAAGCCCCGCCGGACATGGTTCGGGAGCTGCGGGCGAAGAGAGTCGAAGTCG
>JBAUOG010000928.1:0-3167 GCA_049579625.1 Bryobacteraceae bacterium | reverse complement strand
TGTTCTGAGCCACCAATTCAAAGGTTTGTCCACACAACGGATGATACGGGTGGATCACACTGAAACTTGGGGGCTCATCGTTCGCCCCAAGTGCATTTGCTCGTCGACTCCATGACGTCCATGCAATGGCAACGACACACAGTTCGTGGGGTCATGGCCGGTTCGCTGAAGAAGGCCGGATTCAACGTCGAATCCTTTAAGCCACTCGGGGGCGAGCGCACCTATCGCATCCCTTCGTAAGCGGTAGCTGCTGACTTCAGTGGCCCGCCCGCCTCCGGCTGCGGCGGGCTTTGTCGTTTTGCTCGCTTGTTTTTTACTACGATTATGCGGTTGCTTTTGGCCCGCCAAAGAGCGATGAATGTGACTACGATGAACATGACCACTGAGGAGCACCCAAGCAATAGCGGGTTTGCCATCCCGCTGGAGAACGACACCGATCTGGGTCTGGCACTGCTGATTGTCGAGGACGAACAAGGCCATTACGAGCCGGTCGCCAATGTCAGCACGATCAACGAAGCGAAAGAACTCGCGGCAGACGACCTTCGCTGTAGACGCGAGCGCCTCGAGCGCGACGAGGACCCTGGACTCTGCCCGTACGCTTACAGGCTCTGGGCCCGCGGCACGGACGGCGAGTTCCGAGTGGCTTGCGAGATCGAAGCCTAGCGCGCGACGGCTGCACATGCGATCCACGACTGAGTCCTTCTTGCGCGGGTTGCGTGCGTAGGAGACCAGGCGGTCGATCGGCCAGATGTTAATCTGGCGGGTTTGAGCCGCCGCTTGCTGCGTGAGCACACATCACCTTCCGATTGGTTCAGATTGGAGGTGCCTTTCGGAGAGTGCGCTTTGCGCTGGCCTGGCGAACCGAGCCACTGATTCATTATTGCGCCGAGCGGAAGAGATGTCTACCGGACCCGCCTTAGAGCGCGAGTAGGTTTTCGGCTTGCCGCAATAATGACCAGTGGAACAGGTTGGCGGCACCCACCGCACCTTCATGCTGGCCGATGGCCGACTATGCGACCCGAATGTGCAAGCGGACCTTTGAGGTATACTCCTTCCTTCTACAAAACCAAATTATGAAACTCACAGACTAGGGGAAAAAGCATGGACAAGCATCCGACGCCGGAATCAATTTTGCAAGTGGGCTTGGGATTTTGGCCCTCGAAGGTCCTGTTAAGCGCGGTGGAGATGGAATTGTTCACCGACTTGGCCAAAGGCCCGCGATCGCTGGAAAGCATTCAGGGGAGGCACGGCTTGCACCCACGTTCCGCCCGCGATTTTCTGGACGCCCTGGTCGCACTGGGATTTCTGCTGCGCGCGGGCGGCCAATACTCCAACACGCCAGCCACCGATACGTTCCTCGACAAGCACAAGTCGTCCTACATCGGCGGCGTCCTCGAGATGGCGAACCAACGTCTCTATGGTTACTGGAATCATCTCACAGAAGCCCTTCGGACCGGCCTGCCGCAGAACGAAGCACGCGGGGGCGGCGTGCCGCTGTTTGAGGCGCTCTATGCCGACCCTGCGCGTCTGAAGTCGTTCCTGGCAGCGATGACCGGTATCAGCCACGGGTCGAACATGACGATTGCGTCGAGATTTCCGTGGGCCGGCTACAAGACTTTCGTCGACGCTGGAGCGGCGCAGGGCGATCTGGCGGTGCAGATCGCGCTGGCCAACCGCCACCTGTCGGGGATCGGGTTTGATTTGGCCGAGGTCGGGCCGATCTTTGAAGAGTATGTCGAGACGAACGGCGTCGCTGGCCGCGTGCGCTTCATTGCCGGGAGTTTTTTCGAGCAGCCGCTGCCCCAGGCCGACGTGATTCTGATGGGCCACATCCTGCATGATTGGGGAATCGATGACAAGCGGATGCTGATTCGCAAAGCTCACGATGCCGTACCCGAGGGCGGTGCGCTGATCGTCTATGAAAGTCTCATCGACGACGACCGCTCAAAGAATGCGTTCGGCCTGATGATGAGCCTCAATATGCTAATCGAATCGTCTGCCGGATTCGACTACACGGGCGCCGACTGCCAGGGCTGGATGAAGGAAGCCGGCTTCCGCGAAACGCGCGTCGAGCACTTGGTAGGTCCGGACTCGATGGTGATCGGCATCCGCTAGAGGAACAGTTCGAGGTCTGGAGAGGCGTTCCGCCACAAGGAATGAGCCAAGTAGCTGGAATTCAAATCCCATGGCTGTTGAGTTCCCGGTCTTCCCTCAAAGAGCTCTATCTAAAGCGCCATCTCCGGCCAACCCGGAGATAGGCAAGAGGTCGGGCATTCCCTTCGACGAAGCGTCGAAGGATCTGAACTTGATGGGCCGCCGTTTGCTGCGTGGGCACACGTCACCTTCCGATGGGTCAGATTGGAGGTCGCGACCGCCGGGCAAAGCTACCTGCCTCTCCTCAGGCCGTCGCGGCCTCATAAGCCGTCCGAAACCGAGAACAGAAGAAATGGCGGCTTGGGCGAGACCGGTTGCCTCCGATAATTCCAGGCGCATATTGTGGCGCGAGCGTGGGAATCGGCGAACACGGTTGAGACGCAGGGCGAAGTAGCGATGAAGATCTAGTTACGTTTTTCCGAGCCCTTGAGAAGCTTCTTCACCACGGGGGTGAGTCGGCTTCCGGCTCCGGTGAACAGATTTGGCAGGCGGCGTTTTTCCGGGAACTTCATCAAGTGGTCTCGTGCCCGAGCAACGCCCGTGTCTCGTTAACCGTCGCGCACGCAAGCTTCAGTCCGCTTCGCAAGCCGGCGTTCACACGCACTAACTCGTCGATGGTGTCGAGCGCGGCGAGGACCTTTACCGCTAGGGCGGCCATCAATGCTATCTGATCTCCAAAAGCGGAAGGCAGGTCGTCTCCGGCTAGCTTCTTACAGAGATCCAGAGCCTCCGCATACTCGTCCGAATCTGGCAGCATCCTCATTCGTGGCGCCTCTCGATTCAATGCCCCGTCTCCGTAGCTTGCCGTCTTTGAGCCTGCCTTCCAGCCAGTCTGGCCTGCCGAACGGAGCCTGGCTTTGATTTTACGACCTAATCACTCTTCACGCATACGTTTTTTCCGGACGCTGCTTCAGGGCGGCACGACGGTCCGGACCCTTACCGCGCTTTCCGCGCTTTTCGCGCGCCCTCGGCCCGGATAGGGCCTCAGAGCCGGCGCGGAGTCTTCGCCGATG
>JBAUOG010000927.1:0-8175 GCA_049579625.1 Bryobacteraceae bacterium | reverse complement strand
ATAATATCTCTATCGCTCTTCGATGCAAACCCATTGCCCGGATTTCGTTCAATTGCCGGGGCCGGCAATTGATCGCAAACAAAGCGTGCCAGCACCGAACCGCGCGCGTCAGCAAGCGGATGTTCTTCCACGTGGCGCGGGCTTTTTAGCCTGCTGAGCCGAGATTGGATTCATCTCGCCTTTGGTTCCCATTCCGGTTTGGAGCGAGCGGTGGAGTTTTCACACAGACTCGGCAGCAAGCGGATTCCAGTCTTTTATCAGCATCATTTATCGCCAACACGGATCACACCTAACCCTCCCCAACAACCAACGACATATCATTGGCTGCGGACGATCGCCTCCCTATACCGATAAGCAGCGCACCAATAAAGAACGCGCCGATGCGCTAACCTGCAAATGGCCTGTTCTTACGCCCAAGGATGCTAATTGCCGTTTACGTTTGCTGACATTCTGCTGATGATCGGTCTCGCGCTGGCCGCCGGGTTCTTCATCTTTGTCTTCGTGAATCCGCCTGAAGCGCTCATCAATTGGATTACCGGCAAGCCTTCCGGCAAAGGCTCCAGCAGCGCGAAAGGCCCGGCCAAAGGCCCAGACAAGCGTTAATCTGTCATTTGAATTGGTGCTTAAAAAAGGAGCTGTTATGCGAGTCGAAGTGCATCGAATCGCCATCTGTTTCCTGTTCTCGTTCGTATGGTGCATACAGGCTGGCTATGCGCAGCAGCCGTGTGAGAGCCTGATGTCGCTCCGGCTCGATCACGCCACGGTCGTTTCGGCCGTCGCGGTGCCGGCGGCGCCTTTGAAGCCCCAGCCCTGGTCGTGGTTCCCGCTTCCTCCCACAACCGTTCCCGCGCACTGCGAGGTGCGAGGCATCGCCCGCCCCTCTTCCGATTCCGAGATCAACTTTGAGCTGTGGTTGCCGCCGGCTGCTGCGTGGAATGGCAAGTATCAGCAGCGTGGCAACGGCGGTTGGGCGGGCGGTATTCCGTCCTGGGATCTAATCACACCACTGGCGCGCGGTTACGCCGCGGCCGCCACCGACGATGGGCACTCCACAACTTCTCAAACGCCCGACGCCAGCTTTGCCGTTGGTCACCCCGAGAAGCTGATCGATTTCGGATACCGCGCCGTGCACCAAACGGCGCTGCAGTCGAAGGCCATTCTCCTCGCCTATTACGGCCAAGCCGCCACAAAATCGTACTTTCACGGCTGCTCGGACGGTGGGCGCGAGGCCCTTATGGAAGCGCAACGCTTTCCGGAAGATTTCGACGGTATCGTAGCGGGCGCTCCTGCGAACAACTGGACCCGACACTTTACCGGCTTTGTTTGGAATGAGTCAGCCCTCGGCAGCAACCCGGCGGCCCTCCTGCCTGTCGCCAAACTGCAACTGATTCAGCAGGCCGTGCTGGCCAAATGCGACACGCTCGACGGAGTAAAAGACGGACTCCTCGAAGATCCGCGCGCTTGTCACTTCGATCCCGCCGTTCTCAAGTGCGCTGGCGCGGATGGGCCGGACTGCCTGACAGGAGCGCAGGTCGAGGCCGTCGCCAAGATATACGGAGGGCCGGTGAGTCCTCGTACCGGAGAGCACATCTATCCTGGCTACGAGCCGGGCACCGAGGCCGATCCCACCGGTTGGCGCATCTGGATCACGGGCGGAGTCCAGGCAATGTTCGGTAACAGTTTCTTCGCCGACGCCGTTTACGAAAACCCAAGGTGGGATTGGCGGACTATCGACCTTGATCGCGATCTGAAGTTCGCCGACGAGAAGGCCGGGCCCGTCATCAACTCTTACAACCCGGATCTCCGAAGCTTCCGTGCACATGGCGGCAAGCTGATTCAGTATCACGGTTGGGGCGACGGCGCCATCGCTCCGCGCGACTCCATCGCCTACTACGAGAAGGTTCAAGCCTTCCTGAAGCAGTTCCCCGACCCGCGTAGCGACTCGTCGCAGCCCGCGCAGAGCTTTTACCGCCTCTTCATGGTTCCCGGCATGGGCCACTGTGCAGCGGGCGTCGGGCCGAACCACTTCGGCAATGACGATATCGCCGACCCGGCAGTATGGCCTCAGGACCCCGACCATGATGTCGTCCTCGCGCTTGACCGTTGGGTCACGCAAGGTATCGCGCCCGATCAGATCATCGGCACCGGGCGGATCGGGGGCGATCCCAAGGACCCTTCGAAAGGCGTCAAGATGACTCGACCCCTGTGCGCCTTTCCCAAGGTCGCGCACTACCAGGGAACCGGCGATACGAACGACGCCGCTAGTTTCGCGTGCGTCGACGCGGTGTCCACAAAATAGTTGGTAGCGATCAATCGTTTATCTCACTTCGGGCCATGACAGACGCTAGCCGCGTGATACGCTCTTCGCTTGGCTGTGTCTACCGGCGCGGCTATAGTCCTAAGCGCTCGGCCCACCGTCTGGAGTAATTGCATGAGAGTCAATCCAAAGTCCCCGGAAATCACCCTCGCGATCGTTGCGGCTGGCGGCCTCATCAGCATCTCTTTACTTGCCGCGCGGCCGCAAAGCGCGTCAGACGCGCCCAAGCAGGATACGCATGGCATCGTCGTGGCAAACATGGATAGGGCCGTCAAGCCGGGCGACGACTTCTATCTCTACGCCAACGGCGCGTGGATGAAGCGTACCGAGATTCCGCCAGATCGCCGAGGCGTAGGGGTCTTCTCCACTCTTGATGATTTAAGCAACCAACGGACCCGTGAACTAATCGAAGACGCGGCCAAGGCCAAGGCGCCTGCCGGTTCCAACAACGGCAGGATCGCCGCACTCTACAACTCATACATGGACGAAGCCGCCATCGAGGCGAAAGACATCGGCCCGCTTCGCTCTCACCTCAAATCAATTGCCGGCATCCACGACCAGCACGAATTGGCCCAGGCCTTGGGCGAAAGCCTTCGAGCCGACGTGGATGCGCTCAACAACACCAACTTTCACACGCCCAATCTGTTTGGCCTTTGGGTCGCGCCTGGCTTTAACGACTCCGATCACTACACCGCTTACCTGTTGCAAGGCGGACTTCAGTTGCCCGATCGCGAGTACTACCTGGCCGACAACGACCGCATGCGCGACCTCCGCACCAAATACAAGGCCCACATCTCAGCCATGCTCAAGCTGGCGGGTCTCACGGACACCGACGCCCGCGCCGGCCGCATATTCGACCTGGAAATTGCCATCGCGGAAAAGCACATCAGCTTGGCAGACAACGAAGATATCCACAAAGCTAATAACACATGGAAGCAGTCGGACTTTGCCTCGAAAGCCCCCGGCCTCGATTGGAACGAGTACTTCCACGCCGCCGGCCTCGGCAAACAGGCTAGCTTCATCGTCTGGCAGCCGGCTGCTTTTATCGGCGAGTCCGCTCTGGTCGCCTCCACGCCCGTCGAAACATGGAAGGACTGGCTGGCTTTCCACCTGATTGAAGCCTATGCCGGCGTGCTGCCTAAAACGCTGGCTGACGAACGCTTCGCCTTTGTCGGCAAGGTCCTCTCCGGCACGCCGGAGCAGCGCCCGCGCTGGCAGCGTGGCGTCGCAATGGTCAATGCCTTGCTCGGCGACGCGGTCGGCCAGATTTACGCACAGCACTATTTCCCGCCCCAGGCAAAGGCTGAGGCACAAGCAATGGTGGCGAACATTGTCGCCGCTTTCCAGAAGCGCATTGAGGCGCTCTCCTGGATGGATCCGGCAACCAAGGCGGAAGCCCAAGCTAAGCTCACCACCCTCTATGTGGGGATTGGCTACCCGGAAACATGGCGCGATTACTCCGCCTATGAAGTCAAAGCAGACGACATCTTCGGCAATGTCTGGCGCGGCGGTCTGTTCAATTACCATCGCGCCGTCGAACGCCTCGGCGGCCCCGTTGATCGCAAGGAATGGTCCATGACGCCGCAGACCGTGAACGCCGTCAACCTCCCGCTCCAGAATGCGCTCAACTTCCCGGCCGCCATCCTGCAACCGCCGTTCTTTGATGCCCAAGCCCCAGCCGCTGCTAACTACGGCGCCATCGGCACCGTCATTGGACACGAAATCAGCCATACATTCGATACCGAAGGCAGTGCCTTCGACTCCAAAGGCCGTGTTCGCAATTGGTGGACTCCTGCGGACCTCGCACATTTCGAAGCCGCCACGGCAAAGCTCGCCGCGCAGTACGACGCCTACAAACCGTTTCCGGACCTCTCCGTGAACGGCCGCCAGACGCTTGCCGAAAACATCGCCGATGTAGCGGGCCTCTCCGCTGCCCACGACGGCTATCACGCTTCAGTCGGTGGCAAGACAGCGCCCACCCTGGACGGTTTTTCCGGCGATCAGCAGTTCTTTATCGCCTTCGGGCAGAACTGGGCCTCGAAGATGCGTGAAGCCGCTCTCCGGCAGCAGGTGCTGACCAACGAACACGCCCCCGGCCAGTTCCGCGCCGATACGGTCCGAAACATCGACTCGTGGTACGCAGCCTTCGATCCCCACCCAGGAGAGAAGCTCTACCTCGCCCCAGCAGACCGCGTTCAGATCTGGTAAGCATGGCTACGTCGTCAGCAGCGACTGCAATTGGTTTACTAAGTCCGACCCCGCGTGGCCCGCGTCTGCGCTCGAAAAATCGGCCGGAAGATGCAGTATGTGCAGAGCAGGCCCGCACCGACGCAGTTTCGCAACCGCTGCATCACAGGCGGTCAGTTCGAGCATCCCGGGGCCACATATCACCACTCGCGGCTGCAAGGCAGTCACGAGCATCGTCACCTCTCTTAGGTGCTGCGTCGTCGTAACTTCATAGCCGGAGCGCTTCAGTAGGGCGTTCAGGTACGCCAACAAATCCCTGGACGTGTCGATGCACAGGATTTTAGTTCGGGAGGCTGCCGATGCCTCCTTGGGAGATCGTGGCCCTTTGGAAAATGCTTCGATCGCCTCTGTCTCCGAGGCGTACGTGAGAAACAAGCTCAGCAGGTTTGTGGCTTGAAGAACCCGGAGAACAAACGGTGACACCTGGCACAGTCTGACATCCCCGCCAACGGACCGCAGCGCGCCGGACAGGCGAAGCAACGTTCCCATCCCGGAACTGTCAATATAGTCGGTCTCCGCCAACTGCAGAACAACCCGCTTCCGAAGCTTGGTCTGTTTATCCAACTCGGCCTGGAGCGTGTCAATGTCGGTGCCGAGCGCAATCCGGCCTTGGCACCGAATTACGACCACATCTCCCGTCAATTGGCTCTCTAGATTCAGTCCCACCCCGACCTCCGTTACTGGACCACAGAACCGCGAGCGTGAGAGTCTGTGTGAAACTCCAGCACTGAACCGCGCGCGTCAGCGAGCGGACACGGCCTTCAGCAACTTTCCAAACTCCGCCAAGTATAGGGCCAAACGCCCCCTCCAGGCAAGCTCGACACCAATGCTCGAAGCGAATACCGCAACCGAGCCGCGACTTAAGGAGCGGAGGCAGAGAGCTCCATCATTCGCTGAATCATAGAGAGCCCTCAAGGGGTTTCTTCCTCCTCCTCAGTCTCAGCACATAGTTCCAGCTGGTCCAGCCCTCCAAGGTTCCCGTTATTGCGCATTGTCCTCAGAAGTGATATGCCATGTAGCGAAGGGTGAACTATGCAACGACGCGATTTCCTGAAGACGGCGGCCGCTACGGGCGGATTGACGATTCTGCGAAGCGGTTTGCTGCGCGGCGACACCGCGCCCAGCAACCGTCTCAACATTGCCTTGGTCGGCGTATGGGGCCGAGGGACGGCGCACTACAACGTGATGCTCAAGGAGAACGTCGTTGCTCTGTGCGACATCAACGACCTTCGCACCAAAGAGGGGCTCGAAATCTTCCCCAAGGCCAAGGTCTATTCGGATTGGCGCCGCATGCTCGATCAGAAGGATATTGAAGCCGTCATCATCTGCTCAGCAGATCATCATCACGCCTTCATTGCCAACTGGGCCATGAATCGCGGCATGCACGTTTACTGCGAAAAGCCCATGGGCATGACTGTGGATGAAGTACGCACGCTTCGCACCACCTATCTGAAGAATCGCGGCAAGATCGCCACACAACATGGCACCCAGCGGCACGCCTACCCGAATTTCGAACGCCTGCGCGAGCTCGTTATGGATGGCGCGGTAGGCGACCTCAAGACCGTGTACGGTTGGGACTCCCGCCAGCTTCCCCGCCCAGGTTATCCCCAAGGCGAAGGGATGGTGCCGGCCTCGCTGCATTACGAACAGTGGATCGGCCCTTCGCCCTACCATCCCTACAGCCCGCAGTATTTCGGCGGTGGCAGCGGGATGAACTGTATCTTCTGGAACATGTACCGCGACTTCGGCGTCGGACAAATGGGCGACATGGGCGCACACACCATGGACCTCCTCTGGAACGCGATTGACGCCGGAGCGCCAACGTCGATCGAAGTCGATCAGGAAGTCAGCGATAAATTCAACCCCAACATCACGCCGGTGAAACTAAAAGTTTCCTTCGAGCACCCCGCCAACCAGTGGCGCGGGCCGGTGACCGTGGTGTGGTATCAAGGCGGCCTCAAGCCCAATCCGCCTAAGGATTACATCAACATTCAGAAGATCGGCAACGGCGTCATCTTCGAAGGCACCAAGGGCAGCATTCTGGCCGACTTCACCACCCGCACCATCATTCCCAACAACGACGACGGCGACCTCACCTACTACAAACACCGCTCCAAGAGCGACGTATTGCCGCTGGTCCAAGGCACCGGGCAAGTCACGCAAAACCCGCCGCGCCCCAAGACCCAGCAGGCAGCGCACAGCGCGCCGGCGCTCCCGCTGGGTTTCACCGCCTGGCCCAACCCCGAGCCGACGGCCACCGGTTTCCCGGTCATCCAGTTTATGCAGAACGGCTTGCCCGCCGCACTCGGCCTGCCGAACACCGATGTCGAGCAGATCCTCGCGGCTGAAAAAGAGGGCCACGCCCCGAACCTGAACAATAGCCTCTTCCAGTTGGATTGGATCGACGCCTGTAAAGGGAAGAACAATTCCGAAATCCACGGCACCAGCAGCAAGACGCACTGCGACTTCGATTACTCCGGCACCATGATGGAGCAGATGTTGCTCGGCCTCGTTGCTCACCAGGCCGGCAAGCGCCTGGAGTACGACCCCGCAACTGGTCGCGTCACCAACGATGCCGTAGCCAACGACTGGCTAAAGCGGACCTACCGCAAGGGCTGGACGCTCAACGGATAAATCGCCGCCCTCACGCATCTTCAATAAAACTTCGGAGCCGTTACCGTCACGCCGGCACAGATCTCAGCATGAGCGCCGGAGTGCACACCCTCAATGATGAAAGAGGTTGCGGCATGTTCATCCGAACGGCGCGCTCCTCAGCTCATCGAGGACACCCCGGCCTGATGTCATGCTCACTTCCAGCGTCTCAAAGCGCCGGCGGAGCGCCAGCTCGCCGTGCGCGCTGTAGTCCTGTCCCCCGACGCGACAAAGCTCGTCAACCGCGGGCTTTCTAAGGCCTCCCAAGCGAGTATTTTCAGAGCAAACGCGCGCGTAAGCAAGCGGGCCGAACGGAGCCGCGACCGTGAGGGAGCGAGCGCAAAGCTTCGGAAGCTCGATAGCGACGGAGCGAAACTTTCCGGGTATTTTCAGAGCGACCGCGCGCGTCGCTCTCCGTTTCGGAGCAAGCAAGCGGATTTAACGGATGCCTTACTGTTAAGGAGCGGACGCTCGTAAACGAGCTCTGGCCGGAACCACGCTCGCTATAGCAGAGAATGGGAGTGCCCCGATTCATGCCCACCACGCCGAGCCCATTCTCGCAACTCCGTCCGCTGTTGGGCATCAGCTTTTGGCGGCTGCAGCTGGTCTTCCTCGCCATCGCGGTGGCTGTTTCCGGCCTGTTCTGGGTGATCTTAGGCACCGCTCACCCCATCGCGAATCTCCTATTCACCTTCATCATCGGGAATTGCACAACCCTGGTGATGATCATCGCCGCGCCTTTTTTCGGGAAGCGGCCGTTTCCCTGGGATTGGCTCATCTACCTGGCCATTCTGCTCCCCGTCGCCGCGGCAGCCAGCTCGATTGCGTCCGTCGCAACCCGGATCGCATATGGCCACCGGGAGCATCTCTTCCTGCCAGACTGGGGCGATATTCGCACCGGCACGTTCATCTCCCTGTTGACGGGCGCCTCGGTCTACTTATCGGCCAGGGCCCGCTTC
>JBAUOG010000926.1:0-2842 GCA_049579625.1 Bryobacteraceae bacterium | reverse complement strand
GTCGAATAGCGCAACCCATCCCCCTATTCTTCTTGGCTTATTCTGGTTCCTGCCGTGGCGCGATGCAGGTCAATCCAGCCGATATCTACAACCGGCCACTCCCGCCTCCACGGTGACCTCGCAAGTTGTCAGAAATGGCGATCTGAGAAATCGAGGGCACTTGGATGAATAACGGCCGATGCTGACATGCGCCCAGCTACCGAGCTTCTGGTCGCCATTCGAACGTATGAGGAACCCACAGATTCCTCCGACGAGGCTAACTTCTTAGGGCTAGTGCTGCGCGATGCTGAGCATGTTTCCGTCGGGATCCTTGAACCAGGCGATCTGGGTGCCCCCGGGGGCGGTCCAGATACCCAACTCGTGCTGGTCGTTTAGTCCGCGGAATCGCTCGAAAGCCACACCGCTCCGTTGGAGTGACGTCACCGTCTCCGCAATGTCGGCAACCCGCCAACCCAGGACTGTATACGGGGCAGCGACGACATGCGGTACAAGGGTCACGCGCAGCATGGTCCCAGCGGCATCAAACACCAGCGCGAACGGCAGCTCCTCGCTGACCAGAGTCAACCCCAGCGTGTCCCTGTAAAACGCCTTCGCCCGATCCGGATCGCGGACACCGACAAACGCGGTCAGTTTTGATGTGCTCAACATTTTCCCCCGATATTAGCAACTTTCGTGGTCACGAAGTCCAGTTGACTCCCCATTGCTCCCGGAGATCCACGGGTATGGTGAAGCTGGGCCGGTTGCCGCCGCGACCCACGTAGACAATCGATTTCACGATCAGCTGGCCCACGTGTTCCGCCAGTACGCTGAGCGCCTTCGATCGGTCCAGCAGTAGGCTTGCCTCGAAGCCTAACGTTCGCAGCGGCGTCGCCAGTGCGGTCTCCCAGGAGGGTTCTTCTACGCCCAGCCAACCGGCCCAGGTCGCTCCCAGAAAGTATCGGATCAGCAGCGGCGCCGCTCGGCTGAAGACATCGCCGGGCAACGTTGAGGCCATCAAGTCAACCAACGACTTGGTCAGCGCCTGCCCCTCAGCGCACGGCCCGAACTGGTGAGCGGCGATCGCGTCAGCCAGTCCCTTGGCACTTGCGACATCCCTGGGAAGTAGCTCGGGTTGGATGCCCAGCATATGACCGACGACCAGCCAGCAATGCAGAAATGCTTCGCGTTCGGCTGGTGCAACTTCGACGCCCAGCTTGTCAAGTCCGTCGAGTGCGATCCAGGAAAACGACATGAGCGTACCCGCCAGGTCCTCCTGGTTCACAGGCAGGCCAAAGCCGGCGTTCCATTGGGGTGCCGTTGGCGCCAGTTGGCGAATGGCAGCGTGCATCAGGCGGACCTTCTGGATGGTGCGCCGACCGCGTCCCTGGGGCGTCGTCAAGCCCCCCGCTTGCATGACATCGACGAGCAGTTGCGCCGTCTCTACAATTCGCCGTGTCGGGTTGCTGGCCAGCCGGGTGGTGAGCGCCAGTACCTGAACCCCATTCTTGCCGAGATAGCAAAACGGCAGCGAGTAGCAATACAGCACAAGGATCAACTTTGTCCCGTATCGCCAAAAGAGTTGCTCGCCCGTTTGAATCAGTTGTGGATCGGCCCATTCGGGCAAGACGTCGGTCTGGGCGAGGTAGTCGCGAACAATCGCCGGCAAGCTGGCTGGCGCCGGATACTCGTTCGTCACCATGGTCCGCATCAGGTCGTTGACAGCCGCTACATCGCCGTCCTTGAAGAGCTCAGTGACCACCTGGTCCGCAATGGGGTCTCCCACTTGCCTCATTGATTCCAAAAACTGGGGTGTCCACGGCAACGCCGGAGAAGAATCGGGCACAGCGCAACTATAGCTCAATAACGCCGGCTGTTGTCGCATGTCCTGCCACGCGCGGCTGCAAGAAGATGCCAGCCAGCTTACTTGGCCTCGGACTCGACCGCTTCCTCGGCGTCTCTCGCCTGGATCTCTTCTTCTTTGTACTGCAACTGGTAAAGCTTGTAGTAGATGCCGCGCAGAGCCAGCAATTCCTGGTGGGTTCCCATCTCGCGTAGCTGTGCTTTGTGCATCACCAGAATTCGATCCGCGCTTTGAATGGTTGAGAGCCGGTGCGCGATCACCAGCGAGGTTCGCCCCTGCACCAACCTCGACATCGCTTCCCTGACGCGCAACTCGGTTTCGGTATCCACGCTCGAAGTTGCTTCATCCAAAATCAGAATCCGCGGATTATGCGCTAAGGCCCGGGCGAAACTCATCAGTTGCTTTTGGCCAGTCGAGAATCCGTTGCCCCGTTCTCTCACCGGCTCATCGAACCGTGCGGGTAGCTGATTCACAAAATCGAGCAGATTCACTTGTTCGGCGGCTGTCGTAACATCCTTGTTGGTGACCCCCTTCGTTCCCAGCCGAATGTTCGTCCCAATCGTTCCCGTGAACAGATAAGGGTCTTGCAAAACGACTCCGAAATGGCTGCGCAAATCCTGCAAACCAAAGCGCTTGATGTCGACACCGCCGATTCGAATCGAGCCGCGCTGGACGTCGTAAAAGCGCAACAGGATGCTCGTCATCGTCGTCTTACCCGCGCCGGTGTGGCCTACAATGGCGATCGTTTCACCCGGATTGACTCGAAAGCTTACATCGCGCAGCACCCAGTCTTCGCCGTGATAGGCGAACCAAACATGGTCGAACTCAATCGCGATCGGTCCCTCTGGAAACGCGACCGCATCGGCCGGTGACACGATTTCAGGCTGCGTGTCCAGCAGCTTGAAGATTCGTTCCGACGCCGCCATGGCGCCTTGTAGAATGTTGTACTTTTCGCTAAGGTCCTGGATGGGTTTGAAGAAGCGCATCCCATATTGAAAGAAC
>JBAUOG010000925.1:0-4419 GCA_049579625.1 Bryobacteraceae bacterium | reverse complement strand
CTCTATACCCAAGCTGACTTCGTGGAGGAGGTCAGGAAGATCACGGGCGACAAGGGCGTCGACGTGGTCTACGATTCAGTCGGCAGCACAACCTTCCACAAAAGCCTCGATTGCCTCAGGCCGCGCGGCATGTTGGTCAGCTTCGGACAATCGAGCGGCCCCGTGGGTCCCATCGACCCCTTGCTATTGACCCAGAAAGGATCGCTCTTCCTCACGCGGCCCTCGCTTGCGCATTACGTACACGAACCTGAGGAATTGAAGTGGCGGGCCGCGGATCTGTTTGGCTGGCTCGAGAGTGGCCGTCTGAACTTGCACATCCAGAAGGTCTACCCGCTCCAAGATGCCGCCGAAGCGCACCGCGATCTGGAGAGCCGCCGCACCACCGGAAAGCTGCTGCTGAAGCCCTGACGTGACACACACATCTGAACTGCAAATTCGGCGCTCGCTCCTGTTGGCCGCACTTCGGAGCGAGCGGGTCGACGCCTTTCTGGTAACGGCCTTGTCGAACGTCCGATACCTGGCTGGCTTCACCGGCAGCAACGCCGTGTTGCTTGTGACGGAAGACCGCGCTCTGCTTTTCACGGATCCGCGTTATCAGACCCAGGCGCCGCTCGAATCGGATTGCGAGGTCAAGGTGGCGAAGGGCCCACTGCTGGGGCAAGCTGTTGCCTGGGCCAAACGTTTACGCATCACGCGGCTCGGCTTCGAGCGCAACCGGATCTCTTTCGACCAGCACCAGGTGCTGCTGAAGGAGCGAACGACGAAGGGCCGGCCGGCCATCCGCCTGAAACCGATCGGGGGCGCGGTGGAGCGGCTGAGGATGGTCAAGTCGGAGGCCGAGATCGCCACCATCCGCACGGCGGTGGCGTTAAACTCAGAGGCGTTGGAACAGGCTCTGGCACACTTCAAACCAGGGACTACCGAGGTTGATCTGGCAGCGGAGATCGAATACCGCATGCGCCGGTTGGGGGCGGATGGCCCGTCCTTTGACACGATTGTGGCTTCCGGACCGCGCACGGCCCTGCCCCACGCGCATCCGACAGATGCGCCCATATCGCGCGATGAACTATTATTAATAGACATGGGTGCAACGGTTGCTGGTTATGCCAGCGACATGACACGCACCTTGGCTGTAGGGGAGCTCGGTCGAAAAGCCCGCCGAATGTACCATGCGGTGTGGGAAAGCCAGTTGGCCGCCATCGAGGCGGTCAAGCCGGGCGTTACCTGCCATACGGTCGACCGGGCGGCTCGCCGGGTATTAGCCGGCTACGAACTCGAAAAGCTGTTTATCCATTCAACCGGCCACGGTCTGGGACTGGAGATCCACGAAGGACCGCGCATCGGAAGGCGGGAAGCGACTGTGCTCGAGACCGGCATGGTGATTACAATCGAACCGGGCGTGTACCTGGAAGGTTTTGGTGGAGTCCGGATCGAAGACACAGTGACGGTGACCGCGAACGGCTGTGAGATCCTGACGCCGACGGGGAAGGAATTGCGGATTTTGTAGGACCGCCGCTATGGCCGGATCCTGGCAGCCACGAGGTGCGTGCGCCGGCTTCGAGCCAGCCGGAAGGTACTGGACACAAGAATGAACGCCGCGAGCTGCGGCTAAATCGATGACAACTGACGAAATACGAGAATTAATTCAACTAGTGCATGAGACCGGCATTACTGAGCTGGAAGTCCAGCGCGGCGAGAACCGGGTACGAATCCGGAGTGGCGTCAACGCGACGGCACAGGACATTCTGCTGGCTGCCGGGCAGGGCGGATCCGCTGTTCATACCTATGGCGCACCGGCGACAGCTTCGCCTGCAACACCGGGGTCCGGGCTTCCGAAGGAAGATGACGATGTCATTCTGGTGAAGTCGCCGATCGTTGGAACTTACTACGACTCCCCCTCCCCGACCGCCGCACCATTTGTCAAACCGGGCGACATGGTGGAACCGAAGCACGTCCTCTGCATTATCGAGTCCATGAAGCTCATGAACGAGATTGAGGCGGAAGTGGCGGGCACTGTGCTAGCCAAGCTAGTCGAGAACGGACGGCCGGTTGAATACGGAGAGGCCTTGTTCCGCATCCGTCCGCGCTAAGTGGCGCTCCCAAAATGTTTCGAAAAATCCTGATTGCGAACCGCGGTGAAATCGCCCTGCGGATTATCTGTGCATGCCGCGACCTGGGCATCAAGACGGTGGCCGTCTACTCTGAAGCAGACCGCTATAGCCTGCATGTCCGCTTCGCGGACGAGGCGATTTGCATTGGGCCGGCGAAGGCCACCCGCAGCTATCTCGATATCCCGGCAGTCATCAGCGCGGCAGAGATCACCAACGTCGATGCCATTCACCCGGGCTACGGATTCCTCAGCGAGAACGCCGATTTCGCCGAAGTGTGCGAAACGTCCGCCATCAAGTTCATTGGACCCTCGCCGGAAGTGACCCGCATGATGGGCCTGAAGCAGCGGGCCCGAACCGTCATGGAAGAAGCCGGGGTTCCGATCTTGCCTGGATCGAAGGGCATTCTGAACAGCCACGACGAGGCGCTGGATCTGGCGGAGCAGATCGGCTATCCGGTGATGTTGAAAGCGGCGGCCGGCGGCGGCGGGCGCGGCATGCGCATTGTTCGATCCGCGCACGACCTGCCGCACCTGCTGACCCAGGCCCAGAATGAAGCCGCGGCGGCATTCTCGTGCGGCGACGTCTACATGGAGAAGTTGGTGGAGAGGCCGCGCCACATTGAGTTTCAGATTATCGGCGACCACCATGGCAATGTCGAAGTGTTGGGCGAGCGCGAGTGTTCTATCCAGCGGCGGCATCAGAAGCTGATCGAGGAGGCGCCATCGCCTTCCATCACACCGGAGCTTCGCGAACGTATTTCCGAGCGGCTGCGCATCGCCATGAAGGCCATCGGCTACACCAACGCCGGCACGATTGAGTTCCTACTGGATGAACACGGCCAGCTGTACTTCATCGAAGTCAACGCACGCATTCAGGTGGAACATCCGGTAACCGAATGCATCACTGGAATCGACCTGGTGAAGGCCCAGATTCTGGTTGCGGCAGGCAGGCGGTTGGATGAGATCTTTGACAGCCCGGTCCGCTATCGCGGGCATGCTATCGAGTGCCGGGTCAATGCAGAAAACCCCGAGACGTTTGCGCCCTCGCCCGGACGAATCACCGGATTGAACCTGCCGGGCGGCATTGGCATCCGCGTTGATACAGCCGCTTATACCGACGGCGTTATTCCTCCTTACTACGACTCTCTAGTAGCCAAGCTGATCGCCTACGGCGAGACGCGCACGGAAGCGATCGCCAGAATGCGGCGCGCTCTCGGCATGTTCGTGGTGGAGGGGATCTATACGACCATCCCGCTGCACGAGCGGATCCTGGCTAATGAGGACTTCCAGGCGGGGGTCTTTGACACAACGTTCCTGGCCAGGTTCTTAGGCCAGAACGGGGACGGAAAGTAGCGGGATCAGCCGCGCCGAATCAGCGGCAGCAGGACTGCATCGAAACCAGATTCGCCGGAGACAGGTTGCGCTCCTGAGCGAAGTAGTTTTGCCCGGAGAGATTGCGATACACATTGCCGGCGATTCCGGAAGCAATAGGTCCGCTGACGCCGCGGCCGCCGGTTAGCAGAACGACGACAACCAGCTTGTTCTTGCCGACGTCGTTGAATGAGCCGAACCAGCCGAGATGCACACCAGGACGCGTCGTGTCGGTACAAGTGCCGGTCTTGCCGGCCAGTGGATCGTTCTCATCAAAGACTGCACGCCGAGCTGTGCCATACTCGACTGCGCCCATCATGCCCGGCTTGATCTGAGGAACAAGATCGGCGATGTCGAGGAATCGCTTTACTCGCGGCTGGAAGTTCTTGACGGCTTCCATGTCTTTCGGATACTGCAAATAGTAGAGGGTCCCGCCGTTGGCCACCGCAGTGACGATTCCGGCAAGCTCCAGCGGTGTGAGGCGAATGCCCGAGCCGAAGCTCGTCATCATGCCGACACCGTCTTCAGGCACCGATTCGGGAAGTTCGCCCGCCTCTTCGCCATCCAGGTCGAGGCCCGCTTTCTCACCCAGGCCGAAGAGTTTGCCGTAGCGGATAACGCGTTCGAAGCCCAGCTCTTCGCCGAGCCTGGCAAAGTACTGGTTGTTGGATTTTGCCAGAGCCTGCGTCATCGATATCGAGAAGCGTGGCGTGATGTGAAGGGGCGACTGAGCGTCGACGATCTTCTCACTTAGCGAGGCCAGTGAAACCACAACCTTAATAGTGGAACAGGGCTGAAAAGCGCCTGTCTTGGCAAGCCTCTGATTAACGATGGAGAGAATCCGGCCGGTTTGCGGGTCGGCTACCACCACCGTCCCGTTGTAGGGGCCGAGCGCATCCACGGCCGCTTTCCGTACCACCAGATCCTCGCCGACAATG
>JBAUOG010000924.1:0-1596 GCA_049579625.1 Bryobacteraceae bacterium | reverse complement strand
CACGTGGTTCGTAGCGCCCTGGGCGGCGCGGATTGACGAGCAGTTCCAATTCCGTTGTGTGTTTGCACGCTGACGCCAGCCAACGGAGCGCATCGATGAAGCTGAGACGCTGGTGCGGCAGTTGTTGTTCTCGCGCGGCCGCCAGCATCACCAGCCGCACGAGATTGTAGACCAGCGCGAACATGCACAACTCCTTCAGGACGCCCTCGACAGAGTGGCAGTGCAGCACGTCCATCCGCATCGTCGTCTTCAGGTGCCGGAAATTGGTTTCGATCTCCCAGCGGCGGCCGTAGAGGGCCGCCAATTCATCGGCAGGATAGGCCTGGGCGTCCAACAGCGTGGTGACCAGGGTGACGACGCGCGTGCGAAAGCCGCGCCGCCGCGTCCCAAAGCGTAGCTCGCGCACCTCGATCGTTTCGGGCAGCGCGGCGAATTGCTCGGCCGTCATCCACCGCGGGCAGACGGGCGGCTGGCGGTACTGGACGATTTGGTCGTAGCGTCCCAGCTTGCGCACCAGCCGGCTGACGGCGTGGGCGGCACGCGTGCCCTGGGGGCGCTTTCCGACGAGTTGGCGATCGCGGCGGAAGCTGACTAGCGTCCGTTGATGGGCGCGAAACACGCCGTGCAATCTGGCCGCAAAAAGCAGGGCCAAATGGACGAATGCGGCAAATGCCGTGTCCCCCACCAGCACATCGCCGGGCTGCAGTTCCGGATGCAGTTGAGCCACTTGTGCCAGGTCGTGTGTTCGCAGCGGCGCGGCCAACATCTTCACGAGCAGTCCGCTAGCCGCATCGAACATGGTCAAGAGATGCGCGACCGGAAAGCCGCAGCCGGCGCGCTGCATCCCCGGCTGGCCGAAGTGCTCGCGCAGCGGTTTGGTATCGGGCATCGAGCAGCCGCTGCCGTCCGTGCAGAAGGTGCGATGTCCGCGCCATAGCGGCTCGCGAAACGAGCGCGGCGCGGCGCGGGACGTGTGTTCCAAGAGGCGCTCGTAGACCGCCAGCGGCAGCCGCGCTCGGGCGCTGCAGTAAGCCGCCGCCGAGCAAGCCAGCCGCGCCAACCGAACGACATGCGCGCAGGCGGTATTGCCGTGCAGCACTTGCAACACGAAGGCCCAAATTGTTTGGGCCGGCCCTAACTCACGCTCGCGCCAGGTGTGCCGTGCTTCCCGGCACGCTTGGTGAATGGCTTGGGCGGTTAGACATTGGGCCACGCTTTGCTTGATCGTGGCCACGGCATCGACGATATTGAGCGCCATGGCTGGGTCTCCGGTAGGGGTGAGGTTGATTTCCACACCCACATTCTTACCGGCTGACCCGGCTTCATCCGCTTGTCATGCCTGCCTCCAAGCTAGCGTAATTAACTCGCGCCAAACGCGAAAGTTGCGCGCTAAGTTGATGCCATTCGGGACGGGGATCATTGTTCTCGTTTCGCTCAACGATCATGCGTTCGCCCTGGACTGGTTTGGTCTCTTGGCATTGGGATGAATTAAAGGGGGATGAATTCATCCAGGACCGGGAAGCAACTGGCGCGAGTCGGCGCTTACGAAGCCGTCCGCACTAATTGTAAAACTAAGGGAATCGAATTCTTCAGGCG
>JBAUOG010000923.1:0-1558 GCA_049579625.1 Bryobacteraceae bacterium | reverse complement strand
TGAAGATCGAGGCGTCCGGGCTGCCGGTCATCCCGCTCAACCCGGCTGGGAGGGGCCCCCGCCAGGGACAAATTGTGCTCGCTGTCGGCAGCCCCGAGGGTCTCGACAATACGATGACGATCGGAATAGTCAGCGCGGTCGGCCGCCAGCCGCATCCGGATTTTCCCATGCTATATATCCAGACCGATGCTGCCATCAATCCCGGAAACAGCGGCGGTCCACTGTTGGGCGTTGAAGGTGAACTGATCGGAATCAACACGTTTATGCTCAGCAAGAACGGCCAAAGTCAAGGTCTGGGGTTCGCGGTGCCGGCGGCAGTCGTGCGATATGTCTACCAACAACTGCGAGCTCACGGAGCCGTGCGACAAAGTCTGGTCGGCGTCCGCGTGCAGACGGTTACGCCAACGCTCGCTCAAGGTCTGTGCCTGAGCCGGGGCTATGGAGTCATGATCTCGGATGTTCTGCCGGGTAGCCCGGCCGACGCTGCCGGACTCCAGCCGCGGGATCTCATTATCGCAGTCGACGGCGCTGGAATTTCCGCGCTACCCTATTACACGGCGCTAATGTACCTGCACGATCCTCTGGTTCCGGTCGCAGTAACGGTACTGCGTGGCGACCGGACCCTTCAGTTCCAGGTGCCGGCAGTTACCGTAGATGATCGGGACTATCGTGATATTTCGATTGACCCGCAAGAGAGCCTTCTTCCCGAGTTGGGGATATTTGGACAAAGCGTAGATCCCCTAATCGCCGTTCGGAGCGCCCTGCGTTCAAACACAGGCGTCTACGTTGTTGCGACAAGTGTCGGGTACGGAAACTCTGGCACGGGGCTGATCCCCGGGGACGTGGTCGCTTCATTGAACGGCATTACGATTCTTAGCGTGCCGGACTTGCGGGCGGCCATTCATGAACTAAAGAACGGCAAGCCAGCAGTCCTGCAAATCGAGCGGAACGGCCGGTTTCTCTATATCGAATGGGATGTGGAAAAACAATCGCTGGAGTCGCTTACGGATCAAGCTGGAAAACACGGTTCGGAAGCTGAACCGGGCCGAGACAGGCGGTAATCCTGCAAAGGAGTTGATCCGAACGATAACGCAACCGCGCTGAGATTGGCGATCAGGTGGAGCGGGAACGGCGAACCGCTCCGTGCTCCTGTAATCGGAAGTCTCTTTTCAGCGCTCTAGACACGGCAAGGGCCGAAACGCGACAGTGATATGGAGCAGGTCCTTTACATCAGAGAGAAATAGGCCGAGGCCGATGAGGACGGCCGAAGAGGCCGGCCTGAGTCGAGGAACTCGCTTTTTCTAACTCCTTTCCTACCAGCTAACTGCAGACCGTCAGCTTTTGCACTCCGGCCACTCTTCGTTTGCTTTCAAACACACTAGCGGCCTCGGTAATCCCAGAAACTAGCGAAGACCGCATACGCTTCTGCTTCCTTGGAGGGATAGTCGTCCGCCGCCTGCCACTGGAAGTTCCAGGGAACTCTTAGTGCCAGAGGTCTTTGACCTGGTCTTTGACCCCGTTTCCCTGACCCCGTTTCCCTCGAAGTTCCCGGCGCCCA
>JBAUOG010000922.1:0-2634 GCA_049579625.1 Bryobacteraceae bacterium | reverse complement strand
GAACCGGCCGGCGCTGGTTGAGGGTTGAGGGTTGAGAGTTGAGGGTTGAGGGACCGGCGCGGCCGAGGGCAGTGGCAGTGAGGCGAATCCTCCCCGCGGCGCCTGGCGCGGTGGATTCGAGCCAGAGCCCCTCGGGCGTGGCATGGCCTTCGAGCTTCTGGAAACCGCAGCGCAGGCGGGCGCCGTCGGCTGTGGCCGTGACGCCCAAGGCGCCACCCTGATAACCCGCCGCCCGGGCCCCGATGTCGGAAAAGGGGATGGCGGCGGGCGGCGCTGCCGCGCGGGCGGGGGGAGCGAGGGCCATAGCCAGCGCGGCCAGAAGCCAGTTGAAGCTGTTCCACAAGTTGTCTGTGTAGTTAGATCGTGTTGCTTCGACAATCCTGTGTGACGGCGTTTCGACCGCCGCGGTAGTCTTCGCGCCAGAATATGGCAACGAAGACGAGCACCAAATCTGATTCCACATTTGCAGCCGCGATTGAGCGGGTTCAACCGGCCCTGACCGCCTGGCGCCAGAGGCGTAAACATCGGGAACCAATTCCGGAACCACTATGGCGAGCGATGGAGAGGTTGGCGCGACGCTACGGACGGAGCCGGGTCGCCCAGGCTCTGAAGGTTAATTACACCGCCCTCAAGCACCGCCTGGTGACCACTGCGGCTCCGCAAGCTCCTCGTTCTGGTACTATCGCTGCGGAGTTTGTCGAGGTGCCAATGACTGCCTGCCCTAACTCGCAGTGGGTAATTGAACTGGAGGATCGGCAGGGTTCGAGACTGACCCTGCGGCTGGCGCAAAATGACAGCGCCGCCGCTCTGGCCTTGGCCCAAGGGCTCTGGAGTGAGCGTGCATGATTCAGCTCACGCCGCAGATGCGCTTGTTGCTGGCGGTGGAGCCGGTAGATTTTCGGAAAGGCATTGACGGACTGGTGCAGGTTTGCCGGCAGAGGCTTAACCTGGACCCGATGGCCGGCGCGCTGTTCGTGTTCTCGAACCGTCGTCGTCGCGCCCTGAAGATCCTCATGTATGATGGCCAAGGTTTTTGGCTCTGCCAGAAACGGCTTTCTCAGGGACGTTTCGGCTGGTGGCCCAGCGGCAACCAGCAGCCCACCTTGGGTTTGGATGTGCATCAACTCCAGTTACTGATCTGGAACGGCAACCCCAACCACACCCAGGCCGCTCCGATGTGGCGGCCGATTGCACCGGCAGCATAAAGTGAGCGCCCCGGGCCGGAGCGAAAAAACATCAACCAGGCACTTGCGTTCCATTTTTGATCGCCTAAGCTGGCGGTCGTGCAGAGCGAGTTTGTTTACCGGGGCCGCAGGGTTAGCGCCCAGGAAATTGAGTTTATCCGCCAGTTGATCGCCGCCCATCCCAGTTTGAGTCGGCGGCGGCTCTCGGCCGAGCTGTGTGCGGCCTGGAACTGGAGGCAGCCCAATGGCCGTCCGCGCGACATGGTCGCCCGGAGCCTGATGCTGGAGTTGCACCGAGCGGGTCACATTCGACTGCCGGCTCAGCGGTTTTGCCCACCCAACAATGCCACGCAGCACCGAGCCCCCACGCGGCCATCGGAGTGGGTGAGCGCACCGTTAGAGTGTTCTTTGGCTCAGTTGGGTACGTTGGAGATCCACCAGGTGCGACGCACGATGGCCGAGAAACTCTTCGGCAGCCTCATGGAGGCACACCATTACTTGGGTTATACCCGACCGGTCGGCGAGCATCTGAAATACCTAATTTACGCTCAGGGCCAACCGGTGTCCGCTCTGGCCTGGTCTTCGGCTCCCCGGCACCTGGGAGCGCGGGACCGCTTCATCGGGTGGTCGGCCCCGCAACGCCAAGCCCAGATTCACCTGCTGGCTTACAATACCCGCTTTCTGATCCTGCCCTGGGTGAAGGTGCCCCACTTGGCCAGCCATCTATTGGCCCGGGTGGCTCGGCGGATTGCCGCCGACTGGCAAGCGCTCTATGAGCATCCGGTTTACCTGTTGGAGACGTTTATCGACCCGGAACGCTTCGCCGGCACCTGTTATCGGGCCGCCAACTGGCTCTATCTGGGGTTGACCACCGGGCGGGGCAAAGACGATCAGACCAACCGGCCCAATCGCTCGCTCAAGCAGTTGTGGGCTTATCCATTGCGGCCAGATTTTCGCCGCCGACTTTGCGGAGCGGGCTGTGGCTAAGAGTCGTGCTCCGGAGGTCGTCACGCTGAGCCCAACGCAACTGGAAGAGTTGCTGGCCAAGTTGGCGGGGCTGTTGCCGGCGGAGCTTTACCAGTTGGTCGCCAAGTCCTTGCGGACCCTTCACTGGGTCATGGGAATCATCGAAGCCAAGGAGACCAGCCTGAGTCGGCTACAGCGGCTGATCTTCGGTGCGAAAACCGAAAAGACCAGCCAACTCTTTCCTCCACCGCCAGCCAGTTCCCAGATCACGGCAAGGGCAGCAGCACCCCAGCCCAAGCGCAAAGGCCACGGTCGCACTGCCGCGGCGGGCTACACCGGAGCTAAACGGGTGCGGGTGACCCATCCGCAACTCCGGCCGGGCGATGCCTGTCCCGGCTGCAAACAGGGCAAACTCTACGCGCTAAAACAGCTCGGACAACTGGTGCGCATTACCGCCCAACCGTTGTTTGCCGCGACCCGCTTC